>DATEEG010000357.1:0-3381 GCA_035281305.1 Acidimicrobiia bacterium
TCGCGTTCGCCCCCGATGATTGCGGCCAGCACCGGTGGTGTCCAGATCGCGCGTTGTTGCTCGTCGAGCGTCTCGGATTCCTCGTCCTCCGAACCGAAAGGGGTGACATCGGCGTCGCGAAACGCTTCGTCCTCCGTGGCCGACAGATCGGTTTCGGCGGCGGCGCCATCCTGCCAGGCGAGCAACTCGTCCAGCTCGTAGGTCGGGCCACCGAGGTCATTGGCGCTCTCCTCCTCAGCCTCGCCGACTGAGAGCTGGCCCTCGTACTCCGAGCTCTCCACCGACGGGGCATAGGGCTCGTCTTCGCGCAGCTCTGGTCCCTCCTCCTCGCTCTCGGCGAATTCCGGTTCCTCACCCTGGACCTCATCTTCTGCCTCATCGGTCTCGAGCTCGGCGGGGCCCTCTCCCTCCCACTCCTTCTCACCCGTGTCGAAGGCCTCGACTTCGTAGGGCGCAGTGCTGTCAACAAACGGGCTCTCGAAGGAGGCGGGCAGTGTACTCGCGCCTGCCCTTCTGTCACCGGCCGGGTGAAACGGCGAGTACTCTTCCTCGGCAAAACGCCTCGACTCGATCATGGGGTGCCCTCCCGGCTCGCCTCAGGCCGATGCGGTGACGACCGGCCCGATGCGTGAACGCCCGTTGGCCGACGGGACCATGCGGCGGATTACGACGTCGCTGACCGGCGTCCGGGCGGTTGGATCCTTGATATTCTGGCCGGTCGCGATGGACCACTGGGTGATGATGGTCAGCATATCCGCGGTGTACGGACCGTTATAGAGGTCCGCCGGAGTCGGGATCGCCCCGAACTCGATCGCGCGAAGGATGATCGACAACGGTTGCGCCAGCTGCAGAAAGGCATCGCTCCGGGCATGGGGGGCGATGGCGACTCGCTGCCCGATCAGCCGGAGCCGGTCGGCGGCGCCGGCGGCTTGCGCCCGGAGGTCGACAGTGATGGCCGTGTCGAACAACAGCGTGAGATGAAACCACGACAGCATGGCGACCGCGTCGAACTCCTCGCGGCTCAGCGCCCCCCCGAGGCGGCGGGCCAAAAGCATCTCCTGGAGCCGGCGCAGCAGCTCTAGAATCGCGGCGTCATCAGTGGAATCTTCGCCGGAAAAGTTCGACCGGTTCTTGAAACCGAGCCACACTTCGCGGAGCAGCGCCTCGAAGAGTTGGGAGAAGTCACGATTGGCGACGTCGGGCTTGATATAGGGGAACGGCGTGCCATCCTCGAGACCGTGACTCAGATCGAGCCCCAGCAGGCGGTAGTAGGCGTTCCGGCGAGCACCGGCATGGTTCGGTCGGACGTCGCTGGTCACCCCGCGAATCGAATAGGATCGCGGATGCGTGAAGAACAGTTCCTCGGTGATCTGGGCCCAGCGCTGGGTGACCTGGCTGCCGAGGGAGAGCCGTTCGCCCACCGCGAATTCGGCCACCACCCGCCGGAAGATATCGACCATCTTGGTGTTCTCCAACGCGAACGCGTACGCCAGGTGATGGAAGGACTCGGGTCCGTTCACGATTCCACCCGGCCCCGGGGGCGGCAGCGGCGGCACCACGGGACTTGGCGGCTCGAAGCGGTTGAACCGCGCCATCGCGGCGAGGTCGACCGGAGTCACTCCCGTAGCCGCCGCGAATCCCGGGCGGAGGGCGGCGGACGCTACCCGCCAGTACTGCTCGAGATAGTCGGCGAGTTGGGTCGAGTTGAAGCCGCTCAGCGTCGCCTCGGCGGCGTCAGCCGGCGTGGGGAACATCGGCGTCAGAGAAGTTGCGAGCTGAATGAACATGATCGCTCCTTGGCCTCAAAGGCTTTCTGGGGGGCTCCCCTCTAGGTCGCCGTGGCTTTGAAAGAGACCGCGGCAGATCCCACCGTCACATCGATGAACTGGTTGCCGGGCGCGCGCCCCAGCACCCAGCCCGTGATCTCGACGTCGCCCTTGGCGTCAGTCAGTCGGCTCGTCCGGGTGGTCCCAGCAATCGACGCCCCGAAGTCCCGGACCTCGAAGAGCACGGCTATCCCGTCGATGCGTCCCCCGGGGTTGGCGATCCGGACCTGCAGCGGCACAGGCACCGGGCCGCCGGCTTTTGCGGTCTGGTTGTCGCCCTGGCGTTTGGTGATGGTCAGGTTGGCCGGCGTCGTGCTCGTCGGTGGCCGGAGTCGGCCCTGGCTTCCAATGGGCACGAACTCCGGGCGGAGCATGACGTTGCCGTTGGCATCGGTCTGGAGGCACTGCCCGACCCAGTCGGCAAAGAACTGTACCGCGTTCGGATCGATCGCGCTGGGTCGGGAAGCCAGCCGGCCGAAGGTGGCAGCCTCCGGCAAGTTTTGATACCGAGGTGGGATTGGGCTCTTCACTCCGCCTAAAGCCAGTGCGGTCATGCCAACACTCCTTCCTGTGGACGGTCAGGCCGCCCGCTGGAGGCCGAGCCGTCGCATCACGGCGTCTTGCTGCAGAACACCCTCGCGCAGCGCTGTAGCATCACGGGTGGTGCGATAGGAGGTCAGAGCGAGCAACCGGATCGCTTCGTCCCAGACCCAGTGGCGCGAGTGAAGCCCGCCGGCGCCGATGTCTCGCTCCAGTTGCTCGAGCGCAGCAGGCGCGACGCGTCGCGGGTCGATGATCTCGGTCAGAGCGCGGTTGCCGAAGGCGCGATACGGCTGGTAGAGAGTGATCTCAACAATCCGCGGGAGCGCGGGCAGGGACGCCTCGACCAGCCGTCGCACCGTCCCACTCGCCGACTCGACCGGATGAACAGCCACCCAAGCTTCGGCGAGGCGGTCCCAAAGCCCTGACCCGAACGCGCGCTGGCACATCGCCACACCTAGCATCAGCCGCAGGAACCCAACCGGATGCGGGTCCTCCGGGAGCACCAGGAACACGCTCGAGTCGTCGCCATCGATCACATCGTGGAGAGCGGACACGGCCCCGTAGCCCGTGAATCCGAATGCGAATGCGTCGCCGGCGATCTCTGTCGCCCACCCGGCCCAAATTCGAGCTAGCCCGAGGGATGGTCCCTGAAGCCCGGCCTCAAGGGCCTGGCGAAGCTCCTGGTTCCACCCGAGGATATGGGAGATCTGGTGGCCGACCTCGTGAAGAGCCGCGGTCGGTCTGAGCAGGTTGTGCCGAGTGACCTTGATGGCGGCAACGGGATTGTCGACCGTGCCGTCCCAAAGCCGGAGGCCCATCTTCCAGATCGCCGCCCCCGCCCCTTTGTCGGAAAAAGTCAACGCCGCCGGGACTTGTCGGCCGAGGGGAACCAGAATTTCCGCCATCGCACGATTCGCGAGATGGTCGCATGCCCGCAGCCAGGAGCCCATGGGCTCAGACGCGCGGGTGGCCAGGGCATCCGCGAAGAAGTCTACCGTGGTTTCGGTGCGGA
>DATEEG010000358.1:0-4113 GCA_035281305.1 Acidimicrobiia bacterium
GAAAAAGAACCCGGGTCGACACGCCCATCGTCCCCGCCCACCTGGTGCCTTCTCCGAACGGGATCTTGTCGGATAGGCCCGGGACCTTCATCGTCAGTTCCTGGGCAAACGACGGACCCCCTTGCTGCAGGGCTTGGAAGGTGGCCTCCTCCATTTCCCGAAGCCAGGTCAACGGTTCGTCGGTAATGCCTCCCGCGGCGAGAAACCCCGCCATCCGCTTTCGTTCACCGTCGATCAGCCTGGATGCCGCCCCGACCTGGATGAGGCGGGCGAGATCGAGGGGGGCGGCAAACATCGTGCGACGCATGCCCAGGATCCGGAGCATCGATCGGTCTTCGTAGAGGGCACGCTCGATGAGTTGCACGGTTGTGTTGCGGACCCTGGCTCGGGCGGCCAGGTAGATCGACGCCGGATCGCTGGCGTGCAGCCCGACCATTCGCCCCGCCGCCGCCTCAACTGTGTCGGCTTTGAAGCGATCGGCCAGGTGGTGGCGCACGCCCAGGCGAGCCTGCCGCTCATCGGTCGTGACTGTTCTCATTCGGACAGGCCTGACGTTCGCTTGTTCGACCGGGGGACGCGCCAGTCGGAGAATGTCGTAGACATCGTGATCCGCCGCCTCTGGTCGGCGGACCAGGATAAGTCAACAGGGCCGCGCGACCCTGCGCGTTCCTAAGCGGAAACCTCGACCGAGGCTGTCATGCCTTCCTGGAAGTGATCGACGAAGGTCCCGTCGTCGAGGCCTTTGACTATCCGGCAAGTAAAGGTGTAGGAGCCCGGCACGAGGTCGACCGTCAGAACCGTGGTTGCCTCGGAGGTGATCAAATCGGTGGCACCGACCACTGTGCCGGAAGCGTCGCTGACCACGAGGGTATGAGGGAACTCGCCATAATTCTCGACCAGCAGGTCGACTGCGCCCGCGCGGAGAACGCGATCCCCCGGGCTGATCCAGAACTCCCCGATCTCAACTTCGGTGGTGGACACCCCTTGACTACTGCATCCGCCGAGCAGCGAGAGCAGCAGAACTAAGGCGATTACCGTCGCCCGGGAGGGCTTCACGAGGCCACCCTCAGGGCCCGGGCATTCAATGGCACTCCAACGGCCATCGTGGTTCCGTTTGGTCCGGTCTCCACCGATATCGAGCCGTCGATTCCTTCCACCATCAGCTTGGCCAAATAGAGTCCGAGGCCGGTGCCGGACGCGGTTCCCCTCTTCTCGAACTTCTCGAAGATGTGGGGTATGAACTCCTCTTCGATGCCGGGACCGTTGTCCCGGACCAGGAAGTAGGCCGCCGCCGGAGGACGACGTCCGACCTCGATCATCGGCTCGAACGGCAGGCCTTCGGAGGGAACTATCTCGACGACAGTGGCGCCGTGGGTCCGGGCGTTGTCGGACAGAGAGACGAGGAGGGCGCTGAGCGTGTCCACATCGCTCAGGAGCGACGGGAGCCTCACATCCGCGTGCCAGAGGTTGGTCCGTGGCGACATCGCCTGCAGCCGCAGACGGAGAGCGTCGGCATTGACGGGGCGAAGCTCATACTGCAGGCTCCGGTTCTCGATTCGGGCAACCACGAGCATCTGCGTGATCAAGTCCTTGAGGCGGCGGCCATCGGACACGACGTCGGCCAGAATTCGCTGGCGCTCGTCGGCGTCCAATTGGTCCCAGGCTCCTGCCAACAGCTCGGTCCCGGTGACGACGCTGGTCAGCGGTGTCCGCAACTCGTGATTGATCATCAGCACGAACTCGGAGCGGACCCGGTTGGTCTCCTCGGCCAGCGCCAAAGCTCGCTCCGCGTCGGTCCGGGCCTTCTCCAGATCCTGGTTGTGCTCCGCCAGTTCGGCCGAACGCTCTTGCAGGTAACGGCGCTCGGCCGCCGCCTGGACGGCGCGCCGCTGGGCACCCTGGCGACCGATGAGGAGGAGAGCAGCCCCGGCCATCAACACGATCGAAAACGCCCCGGCGGCCAGGTGCAACGGTTGCACCGCGGCTTGCCGGGCTCTGCGCGCCAGGAGAGCGCTGATGTCGTATTCGACCAGCAACGCCCCATTGCCACTCAACGGAGTGATGACCCGATACAGGACATCTCCCGGTTTCCATTGCTCCACTCCGTCGAGTTCGATGGACTCCGTGACTGGTTGGGCGATGGCTCCGAACGCTGCGTCCTCGAGGGTGCCGGCGATGAAACCGTCGACCTTTTGACCGAGGCGGTTGCTGGACGTGCTTGCCAGAAAGGTCCCGTCAGCCCCGAGGACACTGACTGCTTCGACTTCGAGGTCGTTGCGGATCGAGCGAACCGTGAGCGCCGGATCGAGCCCACCTGCCTCGGCGTCTGAATAGATCGCGGCGGCCCTCGACACCTCGGAGAAGAACAGCTCGCCCTCGCCGACGGGACGCGACGCCAGGTATTGATCGATGATGGCCCAGCCGCCAACGGCAAGCGCCACCACGGCCGCCAGGGCAGCCGTCGCACTCCACAGGGGGCTGGCTCGATCGGCCGCGGTCGGTCGATCCCATTTGGGCATCCCCCTGTATCGGCCCGGACCCCGCGAGTCTTCAGGCTTGTTGAGATGTCCTGGCGAGATTTCCTCTGGTGGGCACCGGAATTGACCCTGCCCGGAAGGCGGACCGACCTGGTCATCGAGTAGGACTCGGTCGAATGGCCAAATCGCCGGTAACAACCGGGCGATGCGGGAGACGTTCATTGTGGAGATCACACGCGGAAACGACAATCCCTGGCTGGTTGAACGGGCCTGTCGATCCCTGAGTACGAGGGTTAGATGTCTGAAAACCCGACCGAGGACCTCCTGGTCGTCATGCTTGACCTGGAAGCCTCAGGCGCCACCGATGAGATCAAAAGCCGCGCCCTGGCTGCGATGACACGCATTGGCTGGGCACCCAGAGACTCAACTCACGCCTGGAGCTTGTCGGTCGCCTCCGCTGAGATCCGTTACAACTCCTGGGGTCAGCCCGTTCTCTCCACGTCGGGTCGGGCCCTGGCACTCACCCTGGAGGCGGCGCAAACGAAAGTACCGCCGCGAGACCCACACCCGATTACCTCTCAGACTCCGTGGGAGTTCTTCGAGGCCTCGTTCGAACCATTCCGGCGCGTTGCCGTCTGAAGTCATCCACTTCGGGGGGCCATTCTGATGCCGGCTCGCTAGTCCAATCGCCCGTCGGTCGGTGAGTCCCTACCGAGCCGCGACGTACGCAGCGAGGTGCTCGCCCGTGAGGGTCGAGCGAGCGGCGACGAGGTCGGCAGGCGTACCTTCGAAGACGATCCGGCCGCCGTCGTGGCCGGCGCCGGGACCGAGGTCGATGATCCAGTCGGCGTGAGCCATGACCGCCTGATGGTGCTCGATCACTATGACCGACTTCCCCGAATCCACGAGCTGGTCCAGCAAGCCCAGCAGGTGGTCGACATCGGCCAGATGGAGGCCGGTGGTCGGCTCGTCAAGGACGTAGATCCCGCCCTCTTCCGCCATATGGATAGCCAGCTTGAGGCGCTGGCGTTCACCACCGGACAGCGTCGTCAGCGGCTGGCCCAGGCTGAGATAGCCGAGCCCGACGGCGGACATGCGCTCCAGGATGGCGTAGGCGGCCGGCGTTCGCGCCTCGCCGTCTCCGAAGAACTCGACGGCCTCGGTTACCGACATCGCCAGCACCTCGCTGATGTCGCGGCCACCCAGGTGGTACTCGAGTACCGCGGCCTGAAACCGCTTCCCCTCGCACTCCTCGCAGGTGGTGGCGACGCCGGCCATCATCGCCAAATCGGTGTAGATGACGCCGGCGCCGTTGCAGGCGGGACAGGCGCCCTCCGAGTTGGCGCTGAATAGCGCCGGCTTGACCCCGTTGGCCTTGGCGAACGCCTTGCGAATCGGGTCGAGCAGTCCGGTGTAGGTCGCCGGGTTGCTCCGCCGCGAGCCACGGATCGCCGTTTGATCAACGGTCACCACGCCGTCCCGGCCGCTTACGGAGCCATGGATCAGTGAGCTCTTGCCCGATCCAGCGACGCCAGTCACCACCACCAGCACGCCGAGCGGAATGTCAACGCTGACGTTCTTCAGATTGTGCGTACGCGCGCCGCGGACCTTCATCATACCTGTCGGCTTTCGCACG
>DATEEG010000359.1:0-2482 GCA_035281305.1 Acidimicrobiia bacterium
TATACGCCCTTCAGCGGTGAGGGCCCGGATCTCGCCCTTGAGACGGTTGCGTTGCCGCATGGTTTCAGAGACGGTCTGGAGGACCTCGGCCAGGTTTCCTCCCACCTCACGCTGGATCTCGATCGCCATGACCGCCCATTCGAAGTCCTGCGACTGGGTCCTGGTGGTGATCCCCTGGAGGGCCGCCACGACCTGGCGTCCCAGGCGGGCTTCCACGATGGCGCGTCCAAACTCGCGAGCGGTCGGGTTCGGGGCCTCAGCCGCAACCGCCTCAACGGCCTGGAGAAGGGAGTAGCCGGCCCGGAGCGAGGTCGAGATCAGCGTCAGGGTGTCGGGCAGTTGGTTCTCGAAGCGCCGCTTCTCGCGTCCGCCCAGGAAGTTGAGCAGTCCGACGACCACCAGGATTCCTACCACGAAAGCGACCCCACCCATGATCGGGTTCCCGGTGAAAAGAGCGGCCAGAACCGCAATCACGCCGGCGAGGCCGAAGCCACCAGCGACGGCTTCTCCAGCCGAAAGCGGGATGTTGGCCTGTTCCAGAGCAGAGTTGACCCCGCTCAGCAGACCACGCCGGGCGACCTCTTCCTCGGCCTTCTGGCTGAAGAGTCGGAGCAAGGGAATCCGATCGAACACGGATTTCTTCTCCTCGGCGACACCCCGACGGCCGTAGGCCTCGAGACGTTTGCGAAACACCGAACCGGTGTCATCGGAGCTGCGGCCGAACAGGATGAAGATGAACAGCCCGATGGCAGCGCCGATCCCGAGGGCCGCGAGGCCGAGCAAGGAAGAGGCGGAGACCGGCAGGTTGCTGCGAACGACGAAAGTCTCCGCGGACGCGAAGGTGGTCGTGGTTGTTGGGGCCGGGAGGGTGGTGGTGACGAAGCCCGACACGTCCACAGTCTGGACGGCCGAAAGACCGGCGTAGTTGACGGCGAATTCGACCGGGCCGGCATCGAAGACCGGGCTTCCCAGACGGACCACCAGCAGATTGCCGATCTCACGCTGAATCTGCCCGTAGAGAGCGGCCAACTCGGCCGGGTCCGACGTGGAAAGGAACAAGCCCTCACCGGCGTCGGCGATCTGCTGGACGGTGGCGGGTTGAAACTCGGGAGACTCCAGAGCAACCCCGAAAACCCTGACCGGATTGCCGGGGTTGTTGATCGCGGCCAGGACGTCGTCGGTGGTCGCGGTGCTCACCGTGTCGGCGCCGTCGGTGAGGACGATGATGTTGCGCCGGAGCGCCGAGGCGTTGCTCTGCTCGAAGAGATTGATCCCCTGGATGACCCCGTCGTTGAAAGCGGTCTCGCCGGCGGCCTCGAGTTCGGCGATGCGGGCGTTGAGGGCCTCGATGTTGGTCGTGAACCCGGAGACCGTCTGCACGGTGTCGCCGAACGTCACGAGGGCGATGAAGTCACCGGGGCGCTTTTGGGATACGAAGTTGGTGGCCGCAGCCTTGGCCGCCTCCATCGGGGCCCCTTCCATCGAACCCGAAACGTCGATCACGAGGACGATTCCGACCGGTTCCTGGGTCTGGCCCAGCGGGTCGACGCCGACCATTTGCACTGGCTGCCCGTTGGCGGTGACGACCAATTGAGTGGGGTCGAGTTCGCCATCGAGGTTCCGGAACTCCACGACCATCGTCGTGGACCCGTTGAGGTCGTAACGATCGGTATTGATGTCGACGATCTCCATGGCGGCCCCGGTCTGGGCCGACGCCAGCGAGGGCGCTACCAGCACGGCGACGACCGCCAGCGACAGAACGACACGCTTCATGATTGCTCGGTTCATCTGAGGGCGAACTGATCGGCCCGCTTGGCGAACGGCTCCGCATCGAACAGGTCGGCGGGCAAACGGATGCCCATGTCCTGGAGGTGCTCGGAGAAGGTGGGCCGAATCCCGGTCGCCTTGAGGCGGCCCATGTACTTGCCGGAGGCCTGATCGATGCCGGCTCCGAAGTCGAAGAGGAACAGATCCTGGAGGGTGATGATGTCACCTTCCATGCCCTCGACCTCGGTGACGTGGGTCACCCGCCGGGTCCCGTCCTTGAGACGAGAGACATGGACGATGAGGTCGACCGCCGACGCGACCTGCTCGCGAATCGCCTTGACCGGAAGGTCGAAGCCTGCCATCAACACCATGGTCTCGATACGAGACAGAGTGTCACGTGGGGCGTTGGAGTGAATCGTCGTCAGCGACCCGTCATGCCCGGTGTTCATCGCCTGGAGCATGTCGAGAGCTTCTCCGCCTCGGCACTCCCCAACCACGATCCGGTCGGGACGCATACGCAGGCAGTTCCGCACCAGGTCGCGGATGCCGACCTGGCCCTTGCCTTCGATGTTGGCAGGACGGGATTCGAGGGAGAGGACATGGTCCTGGTGGAGCTGAAGCTCCGCGGCGTCTTCCACCGTCACGATACGCTCGTCGTCGGGGAGGTAGCTCGACAGGACGTTGAGGGTGGTGGTCTTGCCGGAACCGGTACCAC
>DATEEG010000360.1:0-3050 GCA_035281305.1 Acidimicrobiia bacterium
GCCAAAGCCAGGATGCGGCCACCGGCCGCGGCCAGACTCTCGACTTCGGTGAGAACGGCTGCGCGCCCCGGGTCGGTCAAAGCCGACACGGTTCCATCCGCCGTCAACGAATGCGTGCACCGGACCAAGACCTGTTCG
Source organism: Acidimicrobiia bacterium (assembly GCA_035281305.1). Taxonomy (GTDB): domain Bacteria; phylum Actinomycetota; class Acidimicrobiia; order Spongiisociales; family ZC4RG35; genus DATEEG01. The sequence continues at coordinate 139 of DATEEG010000360.1, forward strand.
GGCGCTCCTTTGGTAAGTAGCTGAAAGCCCGGGGAGTACTCGTGAATGGTGCTCATCAGCTTGCGCGTCGAGTCGAATGGACGGCTTCCGACACGAGGATGACTGAGCCGGATGCGATGCACTGCCGACGGTTGGTAGGGCCCGAGGAGGGCGATCTCGATCGGGTCCCCCAACGGGGGATCGACCGCGGCGTCGCTGCACAGCGCAACGACCCTGAAGACCGCTTCCCCGATCGGGCCGGACATCCGGTCGGGCGCCGCCGGGTCCTCTCCGTACGAAATCACGGACTCGAACCTCATCCGGTTCTGCGTCAGCGTGCCGGTTTTGTCCGTGAGCAGCACCGTCGTCGAGCCGAGGGTTTCCACCGCTGGAAGATTTCGCACGATCGCCCCGACCCGGGCCATGCGCCGCACGCCCAAAGCGAGGCTCAGCGTGACCACCGCCGGAAGTCCTTCCGGAACTGCTGCGACCGCCAGTGCCACTGCTGCCAGGAAGGCCTCCTCGACTGCGCCCGGGCCGTTCCCAAAACGGAACAGGATGAGCAAGAACACCACCACCGCGATCGCGACAGCGGCCTGACCGAGCCGGGCGGATAACTTGCCCAATTGCTTCTGGAGCGGCGTGACCGTCGGCTTCGTACCGAGGTGACCGGCCACCTTTCCGACCTCGGTTGACCCGCCGGTGGCAAGCACGAGGCCCCGGCCCGATCCAGCGGTGACCTGAGTCCCGGCATATACCATCCAGGTTCGGTCTGCCAGCGGCAGTGTCATATCTGCTTCCTCTTGATGATGCTTGGCGACCGGCAGCGACTCCCCGGTGAGCAGCGACTCGTTGGCTTCTAGCGACCATGTGTCGACGAGCCACAGGTCGGCGGCGACGAGGTCGCCGGCGGCCAGGAGGACGAGATCCCCCGGAACTACCTCGGGGGCAGGGATGACGATGGATCGACCGTCGCGGACGACGGAGGCAGTTGGTGCCGCCGCCGAGCGCAGAGCCTCCAGTGCCGTTGCCGCTTTTTCTTCCTGGACCACGGCCACGGCGATGTTGAGGATGACGATCACAGCGATCGCCAGCGCATCGCCCGGCTCGGCCAGCGGACCGGCACTGATCAGCGCCGCGGCGACGAGGAGCATGGACATCGGTTCGCGAAGCTGGTGCAGCACCCGTCGCCACCAGGTCGGGGTCGGGGGAGACGGAAGCTCGTTGCGGCCGTTCTCCAACCTCCGGAGCGCATCCTCCGAATCGAGGCCCTTGCTGCGATCGGCTCCCAGGCGCTTTTCGACGTCATCCAGGCGGGTCGCGGTTGTTTCGATCGGGAGCTCGGAACGGGCGGTGCTCATCGGGCGCGTCCGGTCGAGGTCATTGTCGGCAACCTATCGACCTAGAACGCCTGCCGGCAGGGCCGATCGTCCCCACAGAACCAGCCAAACGACCCCTTGCAACTCCGGAGGCCCGGTCAGCTAGAGATGACGTTCGTCCCCGTCGCGAGGTGCCGTCCGACCCTACCCGCCCCGGGCAATTCTCCGCAGGATGTCGTTGTGTTCCTCATACGCGGCGCCGACCTGCTCTCGCTCTCGGTCAAGCGCTTTTGGGTGGAGGCGCCCAGGGTGGCTCAACATTGGCAGCCCGGGCAATTCGTGATCGTGCGAGTGTCCGGCGATGGCGAGCGAGTACCGCTCACGATCGTTGACGGGGATAGGGATGCCGGGACGATCTGCCTCATCGTGCAGGGCATCGGAGCCACCACCAGGACGATCAATCGACTCGAAGTGGGCGACTCTCTGGCCGACGTTGCCGGGCCGCTCGGGACACCTTCCCGCATCGAGGCATATGGAAACGTGGTGGTCGTAGGCGGAGGGGTGGGAACTGCCATCGCCTATCCCGTCGCCCGGGCCCTCCACGAAGCGGGCAGTCAAGTCACGGCGATCATCGGAGGGCGCTCTCGAGAATTCGTGATATTGGAAGCGGAACTGTCAAAGGTTTGCGACCGTGTACTCGCCGCGACCGACGACGGGTCTTACGGCCACCCCGGCCAGGTAACGCAGGTTCTCGCGGACCTTCTCCGCCGCGGCGAGACCATCGACCACGTGTTCGCCATGGGCCCCGTTCCGATGATGCGAGCGGTGGCCGAAGTCACTCGTCCCCACTCGATCAGGACCACGGTCAGCCTCAATCCGATAATGGTCGATGGGACCGGCATGTGTGGTGGTTGCCGGGTCCTCGTTGGCAGCGCCACCAAGTTCGCGTGCATCGATGGGCCCGAGTTCGATGCCCATATTGTCGACTTCGAGGTACTGACCTCCCGCAATCGGGCGTATCACGAATTCGAAATGGCTCGGGCCAGCGGGTGCGGGCCATGAGCATCGTCACCCGCAAAGACCGAATGAGCTTGCCTCGCACAGCCATGCCGGAATGGAACCCCATCGAAAGGGCCCGCGGCTTCGACGAGGTGAACCTCGGCTTCACCAGCCAGCTGGCAGTCCTCGAAGCCCAGAGGTGCCTGTTGTGCCCGCGACCGAAGTGCGTCGAGGGATGCCCGGTGGGAGTGCGCATCGACGAGTTCGTCCGGCACGTCGCCGCCGGCGACTTCGGCGCTGCCGCGGCCGCCATTACGGTCGACAACTCACTCCCGGCGGTCTGCGGAAGGGTCTGCCCCCAGGAGAACCAGTGCGAAGGCGCGTGCGTGCTCGCCCGCAAAGACCGCCCGATCGCGATCGGCCACCTCGAAAGATTCGTGGCCGACTTCAGTCGAACCCATCGAGTGGAACAGGAGGCGCCGCATCCGGAGGCGACCGGCAAGAGGGTCGCTGTCGTGGGCAGCGGGCCCGCCGGCCTGTCCTGCGCCTTCGATCTGGTTCGCAAAGGACACAGCGTCACGGTCTTCGAAGCTCTGCACGAGCTGGGTGGAGTGC
>DATEEG010000361.1:0-3118 GCA_035281305.1 Acidimicrobiia bacterium
TCCGAGGACGATTCCCAATGTGACGGCTCCGACCAACCAGGCGTTCTTGTTGGCTGGGGGCGGTGTTGTTTTGGTACCTGAGACGAGGAGAAAGTCGCCACGATCTCGCCACCGCTCGAGGAACCCTCCATCCGCCACGAGGAGGAGGGTGTCGCCGACTCGCAGTTCGACCTGGCCCAGCTTGGCATCGACGCGTTGGCCTGCCCGGTGGATCGCCAGGACGGCTGCCTGATAGCGGCTGCGGAAGTCGGCATCGCGGAGAGTTCTGCCCACCAGGGGGGAGTCCGCGCCGATGACAGCCTCGAAGTAGCGGGCCTGGTCGGTCTCGAGGAAGTGGCCGGCCTCGGCTGACCGGAGGCCTCTCGTGGTCTGCAGGTCCAGGACGTCGTCCGACTTGCCGACGAAACGCAGCCGATCGCCGGTCCTGAGGATGGTGTCGGGGGCGACGGGCGCGAGGAGGTCGCCATCACGTTCGAGGGTGGCGAGGAACGATCCCGACAGATGCCTGAGGCCGGCGGCTTCGACGGTCCGCCCGTTGATCTGTCCGTTTTCCTCGACGACCATGTCGACGACGAAGTGACGAGTTTCATCCTCGGCCTCCTGGCGGACCGAGCGCCGGATGGGCAACAGCTTCGGGGTAAGGAGAACGAGCAGCACGCCACCGACGATCGCAATGGGAAGCCCGACCGCGGTGATCTCGAAGAATCCGACCGCCGGTTCTCCGGCGGCCTCGAGAAGGCCCGAGATCACCAGATTGGTGGAGGTTCCGATCACGGTCACGACTCCGCCGAGCAGGGCCGCAAACGAAAGAGGCATCAAATAGAGCGACGGGGACCGCCCCCTTGCCTCGGCCCAAGCCCGAACCTGGGGAAGCAACATCGCCACGATCGGTGTGTTGTTCAGAAAGGCGGAGGCCGCAGTGGTCGGTACGACCATCCGGGCCAACGAGCCGCGAACACTGCCGTTCTTGCCCAATACCGCCTGAACTATCGGGGTCAGGGCTCCCGTCTTCTCAACGGCCCGGGCCAGGATGAACAAGGCGGCCACCGTCAGCGGAGCCGGATTCGAGAATCCTGACAATGCTTCGCCGGGAGTCACGATTCCGGCCACGAGCACCGCCACCATGCCTCCGGCCATTGCCACAGCCGGGGCAACCAGGTCGCGGACCAGGGATATGAGGACAGCAAGGACGACGCCCAGGCAGAACCAGGCTTCCCAGGTCAACTTGGGACCCTCAACTGCGAGCGGTCTCGCCGATGTAGCCCAGTCTCTCCAGATACAGGATGATCTGGTTGGCCGCCTCGTCCGGTGAGAACTGGGCGGTATCGATGGCCATCTCGGCGTCGGCTGGTTCCTCGTACGGGTCGGAGATTCCCGTGAACTCAGGGATCAAGCCGGCTCTGGCCTTGGCATAGAGACCCTTGCGATCGCGGGCCTCACAGACCTCGAGCGGGGTGGTGATGTGGACGAGGACGAAGCCGCCGCCCGGTTCCACCATCGACCGGACCGCCTTCCGGGTGGCGTCGTATGGTGCGATCGGGGCGCAGATGGCAATGCCACCGCTCTTGGTTATCTCCGATGCCACATACCCGATGCGACGGATGTTGATGTCGCGATGCTCCTTGGAGAACCCGAGCTCCGATGACAGGTGCTTGCGGACCAGGTCGCCGTCGAGCATCGTCACCGGGCGCCCACCCATCTCGAGCAGCTTGACGAGGAGGGCGTTGGCGATCGTCGACTTGCCCGACCCCGACAGCCCTGTGAAGAAGACCGTGAAACCTTGCCGGGCGCGAGGGGGGTGGGTTCTCCTGAGTTCGGCGGCAACCTCGGGATACGTGAACCACTCCGGGATCTCGCGGCCGGTTGCCAGACGATCACGAAGGTCGGTTCCCGAGATCGTGACCGTTTTCAGGCCTTCCGGGACTTCGTCCTCGGGGATGTACTGATCCTTGTCAGGTGCATAGACCATCATGCGGAAGTCGACCATCGCCACTCCGAGCTCACTCTGGTACTTGGCGAGCAGCTCCTGGGCGTCGTACGGTCCGTAGAAGGGCTTGCCGGTCGAATCGGAACCGGGACCGGCATGGTCGCGCCCGACGATGAGGTGGGTGCAGCCGTGGTTCTTGCGGATGATCGCGTGCCAGACCGCCTCGCGGGGACCACCCATCCGCATGGCCAGCGGGAGCAAAGCGAGTGCGGCGGTGTTGTGCGGGTACCGATCGAGTACAGCCTGGTAACAGCGAACGCGTGTGTAGTGGTCGACGTCGCCCGGTTTGGTCATGCCGACGACCGGATGAATCAAGAGGTTGGCCGACGACTCCGTCGCAGCTCTGAGCGTCAATTCCACATGAGCCCGATGCAACGGGTTCCTGGTTTGAAAGGCGACGATCTGGGTCCACCCGCGTCGCACGAACTCAGCCCTGAGTTCAGCGGGTGTCTGGCGCAGCGACTTGAAGTCGTAATGCACCGGAGGCTGCAGACCCTCGATGCGGCCCCCTACATAGACCGGATTGCTGCGGTTGAGCAGGTAGCCAACTCCCGGATGCTCGGGGTTGGTCGTTCCGAACACATCGCTCGCCTCCGAGGTGAGGTCGGGACGCCAAACCTCCTCGACGTGGAGGGCGGCCAGCATCACCCCCTCAGGGTCGCGGAGGGCGAGCATCTGTCCAGGATCGATGCCCTCGGCGGCCTGGTCGGTGATGTCGAGCGTGATGGGAATCGGCCAGAGTGTCCCATCCGTGAGCCTCATTTCGGAGCAGACCCGCTCGTAGTCGCCCTTGGTCATGAACCCGTTCAGCGGGGAAAAGCCCCCCGACATGAGCAGTTCGAGATCGCAAATTTGGCGTTCGGTCAGGTCCCACGACAACCAATCGACCGACTGCTCCCGCAGTTCGGCCGTTCGTTTTTCGGTTGCCTCGAGGTTGACGAGGGCCCCGCCATGAGGCGAGATCAGATGATCGGTCACGGTTTTTAGACTCCCCAGCTCGCTGAACGCCCCATGCTACGGCCGACCACCTCCAAGCTCTAGGGGCCAAATCCGCGGTTCTTTCCCCGTTTCCGCGCATCAACCGCGGGCTATAGCCCGCGGTTGATGCGCGGAAACGGACAAAAAAAGGGC
>DATEEG010000362.1:0-2257 GCA_035281305.1 Acidimicrobiia bacterium
AGCTACCCAGCCGACATCGAAGCGATCCTCGATCTTCCTCCAAGGCAGCGGGCCATCCTCTACCTCGTCGAGGTAGAGGGTGTGCCCTATGCCGAGGTCGCCGAGCAGTTAGGCATGACGACTCTGGCCGCCAGAGCAATGGCCAACCGGGCCAGGAAACAGGCCCGGCTGGCACTGGAGGTACCCGGTGGCTGACTTCGACCTCAAACTCCAACAGCTCAGCGAGCGAGGCCGCCCCCTCGGGGCGGAGGAGTTGATCGAGCGGATCGAGGCCGAACTGGCCGGGAATCCCCTCGTGGTTGCGGCGAAACGGAAGGACGATTCCACTAGGACCGACTTCCCGATGATGCGGAGGCTCCGATGGGCGGTGGCAGCGATGATCCTCATCGTGGCGGCGCTGGGGCTCTATTGGGCCTTCTTACCCGATGACGACCGGGTGGTGGCGACGACCACGACTACTACTGCACCTCTGCCTGGGGCGCTGGCTCCCCTGGAAGTGATCGAGGAAGCAGTCGCCGCCTTCTACTCGGGTGACGGCGAGCGGGCGGCAGAGTTGTTCGAGCTTACGGATCGCACCGACGACCAAATTCGCATGGAGGCGGCCTATCAAGCGGCCATCGGCGGGCGCCTGACCCTCAACTGCCCGGAGTTCCCCGACCTTGAGGTATTCCTCTGCAACACCCCTTATCAGAACGTCATGACCGATGCGGTCGGCTACTCCGACGAGCCCGGAGACCGGAGCCGAGTGGTGGTCGAGAACGGCATCATCACGGCCTTCGGCTTCCCCGAGCACTCCTTCCTGGTGGGCTCGATGGGAGCCTTTCTCACCATCGAAGGACGCTTCGACGGCTACGAGAACTGCCTGTTGGGACCGTTCCCGGAGACCTGCGCCGTTATCCAGATGGAGAACCTCGACGCCTGGGCCGATTGGTATGACACGGTCGAGCCGGCCACTTTCGTGGAAGCTGCGTTGCAGGCCTGGTACGGAGGAGACTGTGAGGCCGCCCTGTTCTTCAGCGGCGACCTGTTCCTCAACGGCGACTTCGAGACCGACGTCTGCTCAACACCGGACAGCCAGAACCAGACCATCGAGTATGAGTCCATCCTGGGGGCCAGCGTTTCCCTGCAAGGTTGCGAAGACAGACCGGCCCTGAAGGACGCCGAGGCGAATGTTTCCTGCGAGGTTCACTACTCGAATGCCATGAGCACCGCGGTGGGGAAGCCGGCGTCGGTCACCGCCAAAGAGTTCAGCGTCCGGGACTGGGGAGGGGTGGGATCTGCTGCCGGAGACGCTTGGTATTCGATCGACTACCCGGAGGACCTGGAGCTCCGGGAGAGCTTCCGTGCCTTCGCCGAAAGCGGTGAGCTGGCTGACGAATACTCCGCCGCGAACTGCGCCCTCACCACCCAGCGCACCCCGGAGTGCGCCACCTTGATCATCGAGAACCTCGACGCCTGGGCCGCCTGGTACGCATCCAATGGGTGATCACGGGAGCCGCTATGTCCTGCAACCAACGAAAACGCAGTCGTGAGTGACCTTTGAAAGGACTTTGAAACAGTGGAGCGATAGACCGGGTGTCATATGGACATGGTCCATCAACATTTCCCAATGGGGGGCCGGCCTCACAGAAAGGAGTGGTTGGTTGAGGACAAGAACGGGCTGGTGGAGCGAATCACCAGTCCGAGTCCCCTAGTAAGTAGATGCGCCCAACCCCGGGTCAAGGTGCCCGGGCCATGGTCACCGTCAAGGAGAAAATGACATGAGTAAAAGAAAGAAGCTGACGACCCTCGGCGTGGGGCTCCTGCTGACCGGGGTGGTAACGGCTCTGCTGCTGCCACTGGCGGCTCAAGCGCAAAACCCCATCGAAGTCGAGCTCCTCTCACCGCGGAGCGTCTTCACCGATAATGTCGATCTGCAGTTCCGCAACAAGCATGATGGCGCCTCGACGCAAGTTATCAATAGTTCGGACCCCTCCCGGACCGTGGTGGCTCGCATCACCGTACAACCGGGAGCGCAGTTCCCTTGGCATAGCCACCCGGGCCCGGTGATCGTCAACGTGGCCCAAGGCGAGCTGGTTTACGTAGAGGCAGACGACTGCGTCGAACGCTCCTATCCAGTGGGTACCGCCTTTATCGACCCGGGCCGAGGCCACGTCCACACCGCCTTCAATCCCACCAGTGGAGAGACGGTCGTGATCGCGACGTTCTTCGAGACCCCGGCCTCCGGTCCCATCACCATCGTGGCCGACGCTCCCGA
>DATEEG010000363.1:0-3045 GCA_035281305.1 Acidimicrobiia bacterium
GATCGCCGCCAGCACGGCGTCCTCGTCGAGCACGTCCCCGCGGCTGGTGTTGATCAGGACCGCACCCGGTCGCAGGCGACTGAGAAACTCGACGTCGATCATCCGTCTGGTCGACGGATCAGCCGGAACGTGGATCGTGACGACGTCCGCAGCGGCGGCCAGCGCGTTGAGATCGGGCACGGTTTCGATGCCGAGTTCCTTGATTCTCTCCTCCGTGCCGGGGTCACGATTCCGGGCGAGGGTGATAACCCTCATTCCGAAGGCCGCGGCCCGCTCGGCCACCGCCAGCCCGATCAGGCCGAGACCGACGATTCCGATCGCCTTGCCAAGAAGCCCATCGGCCCGGGAGTAAGCCTTCTTGTTCCAGACTCCGGTCCGGGCCTCAGCGACGTTGTCAGGGATCCGCCGATCGATCGCCAGCAGCAGACCCATCGTGAGTTCGGCCACTGCCACCGCGTTCTTGCCCGGTACGTTGGCGACGAAGACCGCCCGGCGGGCGGCGGCCTCGCCGTCGATGGTATTGGTGCCGGCGCCGGCCCGAATCACGAGTCCTAACGGCCCGTCGACGTCGAAGACATCCGCCTCGACCCGGGTCGATCGGACCACCAAAACCTCGGAATCCCCGAGGGCGCCCGCCAGGTCGGCGCTTTTCAGATTGGGCTGATGATCCAGGTCATAGCCCGCCTCGACCAGGGCGTTCAGACCGGATTGTTCGAACGCGTCAGCAACGAGGATCTTCATCTGATCAGCACCGGCGCACCAGGTCCCAGCACGCTGACGGATTGGGCATTTCGTGGTAAACGCGTCACGGCGGATTCCTGAGGGTTGGGACGCCAGCGAGTATACGAAACGTAAAGTGGACGGTCTGTGAAGGATGACACTTCCCGGGAGAGACCGGGCCAACTTGAAGATACGGGCCGACCTGACAAGTTCGGCCTGTTCGATCAGATCACCGATCCGTCGGCGCTGGCGCGGACCATCGAGCGATTCCGCGAGCGGAGGATCGTCCTCCCGACGTTCGCCCAGTTGGCCGACCCCACCACCATTCCCGACGCGGTCAAGGGCCTGCTCGAGGCAGTCGACCCCGACGCCAGGGATCCCGCCAACCTGTTCCGGGTCCATTGGTTCAACGATGCCGCTCGATCGGGCACCACCGATGTGCCCGGCTATCTGGAACTGACGGGTCAACTGACCGGCGTCGATGCCCGCATCCTGGTGGTTCTTGGCAACCGCTTTCCGATGATCCGGGCCCACAAGGTTCTGGCCGCGTATGCCTGTCTGGCACCGCGGATCGTGACCGGCGCGTTCGATCCCACCCGTGACCGCGCCATATGGCCCTCGACCGGCAACTATGCGAGAGGGGGCGTCGCCATCAGTCGGATCATGGATTGCCGCGGCGTTGCAGTGCTTCCGGAAGGCATGAGCCGCGAACGATTTCAGTGGCTCGAAGAGTGGATCGCAGGCCCCGAGGACGTGATCCGGACCTACGGCACCGAGTCGAACGTCAAGGAGATATACGACGCCTGCAACGAACTGGCCAAGGACCCGACCAATGTCATCCTCAACCAATTCTCGGAATTCGGCAACCACCTCAGCCATCTCCGCGTGACCGGTGCCGCTCTCGAGCGGGTGCTGCAGCACGCCGGGGCCGGGAGGGTGGCCGCCTTTGTCGCGGCTTCAGGATCGGCCGGCACCCTCGGGGCCGGCGACTACCTGAAAGAGAGGTTCGGCTCGCGAATCGTGGCGGTCGAGGCCCTCGAATGCCCGACCATGCTCTACAACGGCTATGGGGAGCACAACATCCAGGGAATCGGCGACAAGCACATTCCGCTCATCCACAACGTCGCCAACACCGACGATGCCGTCGCCATCACCGATCATGCCACCGATGCCTTGCTTCTCCTGTTCAACACACCGGCCGGTAAGGACTACTTGAAAACCCGGGGCATCGACGGGGCATTGATCGAAGATTTGAAGCACTTCGGCCTGTCGTCGATCTGCAACGTCCTGGCGGCGGTTCAGACTGCCCGCCACCACCGACTCGGGGGTGATGATGTTCTGATCACGGTCGCCACCGATGGCTCCGAGATGTACACGTCGGAGATCGAACGCATCCTCGCCCGGGATCATCACGGCGGCTACGGCCGGTCCGAGGCGGCAGCGGCGTTCGGGCGTTATCTCCTCGACGGCGAGACGGGCGACTTCCTCGAATTGGGCGAGGTCGGGCGCCGCCGAATCTTCAACCTCGGTTACTACACCTGGGTGGAACAACAGGGCGTCGACTTCGCCGACTTCGAGCGTCGTCGTGGCCAGGCCTTCTGGAAGGACCTTCGACCTCACCTCGACTCCTGGGACTCGATGATCGTCGAGTTCAACGAGCGGACCAATGTCGGGGCCTGAAACCGACTCGCCTAATCCCTTCATCCGGTATCGCTGGCTGCTCGATTCATACCGCAGCGCCATTGGTCGCGGATGGTCCGACGCTGACTTTGTCTCGCTCGTGACCCGGCTCGACAAGGCCGTGGCGGAGGTGAACGGCACGGGCTTCGCGATGACTCCCCTCAGCCGCCAGCCGGCCCTGGCTGCCGCTACTTATGCGCCGACCGATCTCCTCTGGGTCAAGGACGAGACCGGGAATGTCGGGGGCTCCCATAAGGCGAGGCACCTGTTCGGGGTGTTGCTGCACCTGGCGGTCGAGGACCAAACCGAAGGCGACCTCGCGATCGCGTCGTGCGGAAACGCGGCCGTGGCGGCGGCAGTGGTCGCCCGGGCCGCCGGGCGTCCCCTGCGAGTTTTCATTCCCACCTGGGCCGATCCCGAAGTGGTGGCGGCGCTCGAGGCGATGGAGGCCTCCATCGAGATATCGGAGCGGAGAAAAGGTGAAACCGGGGACCCGACGGTCTTGCGACTAAGGGAGGCCGTCGAGCGTGGCGCGGTTCCGTTCTCGGTGCAGGGAACCATCACTCCGACCACGCTCGATGGAGGAAGAACCATTGGCTGGGAGTTGGCCGAACAGCTCAGCCTGGCCCGCGTCGGAGGGAAGGT
>DATEEG010000364.1:0-3318 GCA_035281305.1 Acidimicrobiia bacterium
TGAGTGATGATCGGCAGGTTGATCCCAACCATGTCCGAGATTGTCGTGGCCCATCCGGCGGTGCAGTTGATCACGGTTGGAGTTGCTATTTCACCTCGGTCGGTGGAGACAGCTGTGACCCTTCCCGCCGACGTCTTGATCGCAGTCACAGTCGTGTTCTGATGGATCTGGACCCCCCGGGCGTCGGCCCCCCGGGCATATCCCCAGTTGACGGCATCGTGGCGAATGACCCCGCCCGGCGGGTGGTAGAGAGCGCCAAGGATTGGATACCGGGCGTGATCGGAGGTGTCCATCTCCGGCACGAGTTCTTTGATCTCCTTCGGCCCGATCACTTCCGACTCGATTCCTTGCACCTTGTTGACTTCCGCCCGCCAGCGCATGGTCCGCACAGCGCCGTCGTTGTGCGCCAGGGTCAGATGGCCCCGGCGCGAGAACATCACGTTGTAGTTGAGGTCGGCAGCCAGGTTGCGATACAACTGCACCGAACGGTTGTAGAACCGGACACCTTCCGGAGTGAGGTAGTTGGACCGGACGATGGCGGTGTTGCGACCGGAACCGCCCCCTCCGACATACCCCTTGTCGACCACAGCCACATTGGTGATGCCGTGGTTCTCGGCCAGGTAGTAGGCGGTGGCGAGGCCATGCACCCCCGCCCCGATGATGACCACGTCATAGCTCCTGCCTAGATCGTGATGACGCCAGGCCGGGGGCCAGTCCTCACCGCTCAACCCCCGTCGAATGAGGCTCCAGGCACTGAACTTGGCTGGTGGGCGGCGGCCTTTGCTTGTCATGCGAGAGCAGCGGATTGTACGACGGCGAGGAAACGAGGTCCACTCTGAGTGAACAGGCCCACGGGGCAACTGATTCGTGGCCTAGTGATCCGCACTCCCGTCCCCGGTGCCATAGGCCTTGACGGAGAGAAGCTTCACCGGGATTTCGATCAGGCGGACCGGCCCGTGGGTTACCTCTCCATCGAACTGGAGGGAGTCGCCTTTTTCCAGGACGAAACGCTGGGCACCGTATCCGTACTCCATCGTTCCTTCGATCATGTAGAGAAGCTCGGTTCCGGGATGTCGAAAGCTCTCTGAGACTTTGGAACGACGATTCAGGGTGTACAGGATCGGTTCCAGGCGCCGGTGGGTGCCCCGCAGGTTTCCAAGCAGCTGCGAGCGGAGTCCCGACCGGGAACCCCTCGGCACCAGGTCCAGGCCCCGGCCGGCTTTCACGTGCAACACAGTGTGAGCGTGGAACGAGTCGAAGAAGGCTGTAAGTGGCACATCGAGCGCCGCCGAGATCCTGGCCAGGGTCGACAACGACGGGGAAGCCTGGGCGTTCTCGATCTTGGAGAGCATTCCCTTCGACAGGCCGGAGTGCTCGGCGAGTTGAGCAATTGTGAATCCAAGCTGAAGGCGGTAGGAGCGGACCCGCATGCCAATTGCCTCGCTCAGCTGAGCGTCGATGTCGTGCGACGGCTCCGGTGGCGAAGGTTTCTTGGCCATGTGGCGGAAGGCTACTCAGGACCCATAGCTTCGGGTCCGGGTTTCATCAATCGTTACCACGGTTTCCGGGCAGTGGATCCGGGTCGAGGTTTAGGATCGACCGCCAGCGGGGCCAGCATCGGGCGAAAGGAACAACGTGGCGAGATCGGACCTGGAGCGTTTCGTCGACCAGAAGGGTCGCGACGCGGCGATTCGGGAAGTCCGCAGGCAAATCGACGCAGCCGGCGTCGAATACATGTACTACCAGTTCGTCTCGGTGACCGGGCGAATTATGGGAAAGGGCGTGCCCGCCGCCCAGTGGGAGCGCATGGCCAACAACGGGTTTCAACTCGTCTACGGTGCCACCGCCAACCTCTTCACCGATCGCAAGGGCAATTACATCGGCTACGGGCCCGAAGCCCGCGAACTGGTCGGCATCCCCGAACCGGAGTCCTTCTCTGTCCTTCCCTGGGACACCAAGACCGCCCGGGTCTTCTGCACCCTCTTCCGGGGACGGGAGGAGGAGGTGAACGGAGGGGCTTACCTCACGTCGGATTGCCGGGGGAATCTCAAGCGAATTCACGAGAAGTTCGAGAAGGACACCGGGCTCCACCTCCGCGCCGGGACGGAGCCGGAGATGATGTGGCTGAAGCTGAACCCGGATGGGTCACCGTCGGTGGAGGGGAAGACCAAGCCGTACTGCTATCACATCGATCAGTTCTCAGAGTTGCAGCCACTGATCCACAAGGTCATGGAGTACGGCAAGGCGATGGGCCTGGAGATGATCCAGGGTGATCACGAAGACGCTCCCGGCCAACTCGAACTCAACTTCATGTTCGATCGGGCGGAGATCACCGCTGACCGCCTTACGACCTACAGACAGATCTGCCGTCAGGTGGGCAGGGAGATGGGGGCGTTTGCCTGTTTCATGCCGAAGCCCTTCATGGGCGTCTCCGCCAATGGGTGTCACCACAACATCTCGCTCTGGAAGGGCGAGAAGAACATGTTCATGCCCGAGGGCGACAACCCGCGCCTCCCCGGCCAGATTGGCCTGTGGTCGATCGGAGGGGTTCTCGAGCACCTTTCCGCCTTGACCTGCATAACTGCTTCAACGGTCAACTCATACCGGAGGTTCTGGGATGCCGGCTTCTGGGCGCCGGTGTTCGCCGACTGGGGGTTTCAGAACCGAACGACAGCCCTCCGCATCTCTGCTCCGGGCCGATTCGAGTACAGGTCGGTGGATTCGGCCGTCAATCCGTACTTGTCGTTTGCCGCCCTGATCAAAGCGATGGAAGACGGGATCAAGCGCAAGCTCGACCCCGGCCCGCCCGAGGAACGCAATATCTACGACGCTATCGCCGGAGGCAAGAAGGTCGAGAGGATCCCCGAACACTTCGGAGCCGCGCTCGAGGCGCTCGAGCAGGACAAGGTGGTTCGATCTGCGTTGCCAGGGGAGATGTGGAACGTCTTCTGGCACTACAAGACCGATGAGTGGACTCGTTTCATCGCCACCGTCTCCGATTGGGACATCGAGACTTATCTGGACGTGTTGCCCTGACGTCCGGATTCGTTCTCGACATCTTGGTTGGGCTTGGATATCGGGGTTGGAAAGAGCCTGGATCAGCGAGGGAAAGGATTCGCCCGTTCCTAGGTCCTGCCGGAATTTGGCCCGCCGAATTCGTGCTTCGGCCTGACACTCCCGGGAACGGGGAGGTCGCGCCGAGGTTTGGCTAATCCGGGTCTGCGGCGCCAGATCTGGGATGGGGGCGCCCTCGAGATCGGAGTTTCCCCATGGTGAACATGGATTACCGTTGGTAGGATCGACGACAAGGCGAGAAAG
>DATEEG010000365.1:0-5470 GCA_035281305.1 Acidimicrobiia bacterium
GCGACCGCCAGGGCGGTCATGAAGCCGGCCGTAGCCAGGAATATCGTGAGTGCGGTCCACCCCCGTTGCGTTCCCCACCACGAGATCACCGCGGCGCCGGCGAAAGCTGCCAGGACCACCAGGAGAAGTGACCGCTTCATCCGGGGATTATTCCTGTTCTGGCGCGCCGAAGCCGTGCCCTGGCACGGGTTCGGCGCGCCAGAATGGGGTGGGAGCTAGCCGAGGGTCTTCCTCACCGTCTCGTAGATGCGCTCGACTGAGGGAATTGCCATGTCCTCGAGCGACTCGGCCGCCGGCAGCGGAATGTGGGGGGTCGTGATTCGGACGACGGGTCCGTCCAGGTCCCAAAAGACCTCCTCGGCCACGATCGAGGCGATCTCCGCCCCCCACCCGCAGAGCCGCGGGTTCTCTTCGACGGTGAAACAACGACTGGTCTTGGAAACGGAACCGAGGAACGCGCGTGTGTCGAGGGGAACCAGAGTGCGGAGATCGATGACCTCGGCCGAGATGCCGTCAGCGGCCAGCCGTTCGGCGGCCTCGACGGCGCGGGGCACCATCAGCGCCAGGGCCACGATCGTGCAATCACTGCCTTCTCTGACTATCCGGGCCTCGCCCAATTTACCGACCACCTCCCCGTCGGGAACCGAGCCTTTGGTGGCCATCAGAGACTTGTGCTCGAAAAAGACGACCGGATCGGGATCTCTGATCGAGGCGGCCATCAAACCGACCACGTCTGCGGGCGTGGACGGAGCGACGACCTTGAGGCCGGGAATCATCATGCACCAGTTCTCGACGCTCTGGCTGTGCTGGGCACCGAAGCGGGAACCGCCCCCGTTGGCGGTTCGGATCACCATCGGGATCTGCACCTGGCCTCCGGTCATGTAGCGGCTCTTGGCGATCTCGTTGGCGACCAGGTCGAAGCAGACGGCCAGGAAGTCCGAGAACATGATCTCGGCGATTACCGGGATGCCGGTCATGGCGGCACCCATGGCGGCACCCAGAATTGCCTGTTCGGAGATGGGGGTGTCCCGGATCCGGGCGGGACCGAACTGCTCGAGCAAACCGACCGTCGTCTTGAACACTCCCCCGGCCCCGGCAATGTCCTCGCCCAGCATCACCAGGCTGGGGTCCCGCCGCATCTCCTGGGCGATGCCGTAGGCGACGGCATCGCGGTAGGTCAGTTCCGCCATGCCGATCCCCCGTCTGCCCAAACATCGGTCATCAAGACCCCCTCGGTCGGCCGCTCGCCGGCCTTGGCAAACTCGGTCGCCTCGTCGACCCGCCGGGCGACATCCTGGGTGATGGACGTCAACTGCCCCTCGGGCACTCCCAGACGAAGCAGACGCTGGTGATACATGGGAATCGGATCCCGGCCCATCCAGGCCGCCACCTCACCGGCCGGTCGATACTTGCCGGGGTCGGCGCGGGAATGGCCGCCGTGGCGATAGGTGACTGCCTCGATCAGCGCCGGTCCCTGCCCCCGTCGGGCGTTCTCGACGGCCTTGCGAGCCACCACGTAGACGGCGTCGGCGTCGTTGCCATCGACGACGATCGGATCGAGGCCATAAGCCGAAGCCCGTCCCGCCGCAGGATTGCGCACCGCCGTGACGAGGTCGATCGGGGTGTACTCCATGTAGAGGTTGTTCTCACAAACGAACACCACCGGGAGGTTCCACACGACTGCCAGATTCAGAGCCTCATGAAAAGCCCCGATGTTCGTTGTTCCGTCACCGAAGAAAGCCACCGCCACCTGATCGGTGCCGCGCATCTGAGCGGACCAGGCGGCACCGTTGGCCACGCAGAGATGGGCGCCGATGATGGCGTAGCTGCCCATCATCCCGTGCTCGATGGAAGTGAGGTGCATGGAACCGCCCTTGCCACCGAGAATGCCGTTGTCCCGTCCGAGGAGCTCGGCCATCACCGCCCCTAGGGCAGCGCCGCGGGCGATGGTGTGGGCATGTCCCCGATAGGTGGCGAAGGTGTAGTCGTCGGACCTCAGCGCCAGGCCGAAGCCGGTGGCGATCGCCTCCATGCCGAGCGAGAGATGGGACGTGCCCTTGACCAGGTTCTGCATGAAGAGGTCGTAGGCCCGCTTTTCGAACTGGCGCAGCACCTGCTGCAACTCGTACATCCTGACCCTGGTGTCGAGCGGGATGGGGAGGTTGTCGTTGGCGGGGTCGACTGGATGGGGAAGACGAGCCGGCCGGGTCGAGTAATCCAAGAGGCCCGAATCGGCGTCAATACTCATTGGCGACCATCAACTCCTCGCATGGGAAGAGGGTGGTGACCTTAGGGCCGTCGGCGGTGACGACCATCATCTCCTCGATGCGGGCGGCCGAGCGCCCGTCCTTGGCAGGGGCGTATGTTTCGAGGGCGAAGTACATCCCTTCTTTGATCTCGATCGGGTCGTCGATCGAATTGAGCCGGCTGATGATCGGCCGCTCGTGAAGACCAACCCCGACCCCGTGGCCGAACTGGAGGCCGAACGCATCCATCTCATCGACAAACCCGAAGTCCTCGGCCTTGGGCCAGACCTTGGCAATCATGTCGGTGGTGTTGCCCGGCTTGACCAGGGCAATCGCGGCGTCCATCCACTCCCGCGCCTGCTTGAACGCGTCGCGCTGGGACTGGGTGGCCCGGCCCACGACAAAGGTGCGGTAGTAACAGGTGCGGTAGCCGTTGAAGACTTGAATGATGTCGAAATAGGCCTGGTCGCCCGGCCGGATCAGACGGTCCGAGAAGACATGTGGATGGGGACTGCAGCGTTCACCGGCGATCGAGTTGATTGCCTCGACGAACTCCGAGCCCATGCCGAACAGACGGGCGTGGGCGAGGGCCACGACATCGCTCTCCCGAACCCCCGGCTTGAGATACTCGAAGATGTCCTGATAGACGCCGTCGACCATCGCGCTCGCTTGTGTCAGGAGAACGATCTCATCGGTGCTCTTGATCTCCCGAGCCATCATCATCGCCTGTTGGCCGTCGGTGACGTTGAGGCCTTCCTTTTGCAGCGCCAGGAAGACCCCCGTCTCGGCCATGTCGACCCCGAGCGACTCCGAGGCGATCCCCTCGTCACGCAGCACGGCCGCGATCTCCGCCGCGGCACGGGCATGGAGGCCGCTCTCAGGACCGATGGCGCCTTGCAGTCCGGTATTGCCGCCGATCGAATTCTCCTTGTCGAACATCGAAGGCAACTGAAGACGATGAGCTTTGGCAGCCGAGCCGAAGTCCCACAACCGGGGCCGGCCGGTCCGGGTGATCAACGCCCAGCGCTCACCCTTGTTGAACGCCCAATAGCCGATCTGGGTGGCAGTCGAGTACCGGATGTTGGAAGTCTCGAAAAGAAGCAAGGCTCCCAATCCGTGGTGGTCGAGTTGTTGGCGAACCCGGTCGAGACGGTAGGAGCGAAGTCGTTCGAAATTGACTCGCTCCTCCCAATCCACTCCCATGACGCCCGGCGACCAGGTGGTCGCAACTGGAAACTCACTCGCCGGAACCTCTTTAGGCAAAGACCTCTCCCTCCATCGCTGATCCCCGGCGTGCCGGGACAGTTCGGTAGAACCTTCGGGCCAGGCACAATCGGCCGCCAAACGTTTGAATTGTGGGACCGGTGCACCCGCCTGTCAAACCTCCCGCTTCCCTCTGGACCCCGGCAAATAGGCCGTCACTGCGCCTTTTGCGGGCCGAACGATCGGGTTCTATCTTCTCACCCGGGCGTTTTATGCAAGCGTTTGTCTTGCCCTGCGGTTTCAGAGGAGTCGCAGGCCGGATTGCCTGAGAGTCGCCCGACAGAGAGGTCGATCACCCATGAACCGACACATCGTCCACCGGGCTGAAGACGCTACGTTCGAGGTCCCGGCGATGTATGGCAACGGCAGCCGCGGGCTGGGCCGCTGGTCGCTGGTGGATCACACCTCCCCCGCCGTCCACACCGGTTTCGGCGTTTGTGAACTGTCCGCCGGCGGTGAAATCAGCTCCCACGTTCACTCATTCGAGGAGTCCTTTCACATCACGGGCGGCGAGGTCGTCCTCGATACACCCGAGGCGAGCGCGCGCCTGGTGCCAGGCGACTACGGCGTCATACCTCTGGGTGTGCCCCATCGGTGGCGCAATACCGGGGATGCGACCGCCCGCTGGGCCGACTTCATGACCCCCCAACCCAGGCCCGAGTTCGACTACGACACGTATCTGACACCTTTTGCCGACCCTGCCGACGCCAAACCAATCGACGTACGGGACCCGCGGTGCCGATCGTTCGGACATATCGAACCCGACAACATGGACCCCGCCAAACAGACTCAGAATTTCCTGGCCGTCTCGGCGAGCATGCGCACCGCCCTGCTCGTCTACAGCGGAATCTCGCTCAAGATGATGGTCGACAGCGATCTGGGCGGGCAATTGGGGACGATGTTCATGGTCCAGTACGAGCCGAACGGTCTGGCGGGCGCCCACGATCACCCCTTCGAGGAGGTGTACCTCGTGATCGAAGGTGAGGTCGATGCCGTTTTCGACGGTGTGTCGTACCGTCTCGGTCCAGGGGATGTCGGCTTCGCCGGGGTGGGCTCCGTTCATCAGTTCTCGAATCCGGCTGACGTGCCCGTGCGCTGGCTCGAGACGCAGGCGCCGCAACCGCCGGCCCGGCACTCATATCGATTCGCCCGCGACTGGAAATACCTCGGCGATGTCCTGGCTAAGGAGTGATCAGATGGCAGCAACGGTCGTCATTGGAGGAACGTCGGGTCTGGGCAAGGAAGTGGCTCGCCACTACGCCGGGGCGGGCCACGAAGTAATCCTGTCGGGTCGCGACCCCGCCCGAGCGCGGTCGATCGCCGAAGAGATCGGGGGGAACACCAGCGGCATCGCCCTGGACTTGACCCGGCCCAAGGAACTGGCCGGGGCCTTGTCCGAAGTCGGACCGGTGCAGTACCTCGTGCTGGCCGCGATCGATCGTGACAACAACACGGTCAAGGACTACAACATCGACTCCGCCATCGGTCTGGTGGTCTCCAAGCTGGTTGGCTACTCCGAGGTGATCCACACCCTTTCCGATCGACTTGCGGACAACAGCGCAATCGTCTTGTTCGGAGGGCAGGCCCGTGAGCGACCCTATCCCGGATCGACGACCGTCACCACGATCAACGGTGGCGTCACGTCCATGGTGAGGACCCTTGCGATCCAGCTGGCACCTACCCGGGTCAACGCGATCCACCCGGGCATCGTCGGCGACAGCCCCTATTGGTCGGGAAAGAATCTCGATGGTGTCATCGCCCGAACTCCCGGCGGGAAGCTGGCGACGATGGAGGACATCACGGGAGCTGTCGTTTTCCTGCTCGAGAACCGGGGGGCCAACGGGGTCAACCTGAACATCGACGGCGGCTGGATGCTCACATAGACGGAAGACGGAAGACGGAAGACGGAAGACGGAAGACGGAAGACGGAAGACGGAAGACGGAAGACGGAAGACGGAAGA
>DATEEG010000366.1:0-4468 GCA_035281305.1 Acidimicrobiia bacterium
CCTGGATGCCTTCTTCACTCAGCGAGGTACCGAGTAATCAGGCGGAAGGCGGAAGACGGAAGTCAAACCGGTTCCCCGGTCGTCGTCTCCCGTCTTCCGCCTTCCGCCTTCCGCCTGATCTAGCCCATCAGCTTTCGGTAGATCTTTTCCAGGTCCTCGACGGAGCCGTAGTCGATGTGAAGTGCACCGCGACCGCCACGAAACTCGACTCTCACCTTGGAACTGAGGCGGTCCGCCAGTCGGTGCTCGAGTTCGATGATCTCGGCCGGTCTGACCTCCCGCACTCGCGGGCGTCCACCCCGGACGGGCTCCTCCCCACGGCGAAGGCGCACGGCCTCTTCGATCTGACGAACGCTCCAGCCCTCGTCAACTGCCCGCTTAGCGACATGTTCGGCAAATGCCCGATCATCAAGGGCCGCGAGGGCCCGGGCGTGGCCGGCCGACAATTCCCCTCGCTCGATCATGCCCTGGATCGAGGCAGGCAGGCCGAGGAGTCGCAGAGTGTTGCTGATGGCCGCCCGGCTCTTGCCGACCCGCCGGCCGACCTCGTCGTGAGTCATGCCAAAATCTTCCAGAAGCTGCTGATACGCGGCGGCCTCCTCGAGGGCAGTGAGGTCCGATCGCTGCAGGTTCTCAACGAGGGCCTCGGTCAAGGAGGCGACGTCGTCGCCGGAACGGATCATCGCCGGAATCTCGGTGAGGCCGGCTCGGCGGGCCGCTCGCCAGCGCCGCTCCCCCGCCACCAAGACATAGCCGCCGTCCGGATTGCGACGGAGCACCACCGGTTGGAGGACCCCAACGGTCCCTATTGAGTCGGCCAGGGAGGCAAGGGACTCCTCGTCGAAGTTCGCCCGCGGCTGTTGAGGGTTAGGGGAGATTTCATCGATGGCGACGTGAGCGAATCCCGCTTCGGTGACCGCAGCCGAGGGAATCAGCGATTCCAGACCGCGGCCCAACCCGCGCTTGGCGCCGCCGCTCTTGGCTGTTCTCGTTGTCACGTTCCCCTCCTCAGTCGATGTGATGCCGGCGCCGGAACTCCCGCCCCAGTTCTCGATAGGCGATGGCGCCACGTGTCATCGGATCAAAAGCCTCGATTGGCTCGCCGTAGGACGGAGCCTCGGAGATCCGCACCGACCGGGGGATCACCGTCCGATAGGTGTCCTCGACGAAGTGTTTCCGGACCTGGTTGGCAACATCACGGGAGAGATTGGTGCGGGCGTCATACATCGTGAGAATCACACCCTCCACCCTCAGAGCGGGATTGAGTTGGCGTTTGACCAACTCGACATTGCTCAGAAGTTGGCTGAGGCCCTCAAGGGCGTAGTACTCGCACTGGATCGGAATCAGAACCTCGGTGGCAGCAGTGAGGGCGTTGACCGTCAGCAACCCCAGCGAAGGGGGACAGTCGATAAAGATGACCCGGAAGTCGGCAGCAATGGTGGCCAGCGCGGCTTTGAGGCGTCCCTCGCGAGAGAATGCCGGTACGAGCTCGATCTCGGCACCGGCGAGGTCGATGGTGGCGGGAACCACGAACAAATTCTTGACAGAGGTTGGCTCGATAGCGTCCTCTATCGGTATATCCTTTAACAGAACGTCATATACCGAATGGGTGATGGCGCCGCGGTCGACTCCCAGTCCGGAGGTCGCGTTTCCCTGTGGGTCGAGGTCGACGATCAGAACCCGCTGTCCCTGAAACGCCAATGCCGCGGCGAGGTTGATGGCGGTCGTGGACTTGCCGACTCCTCCTTTTTGATTGGCCAGAGCGACGATGGTGGCTGGAGACTCGCCGGGCGAGGACTGACCCGAAATGGAGTTTGCCGGTGTGCTCACTAAGCCCGCATCATAAGGAGTCTCGCGCTGTGGTCAAGGATCCCCGCCGGCACCCGCATTTCTTCGTAACCTGAGATGGGAACCCCCGATCCGCTCACTACGGCCAGCCCGCCGGGCTTCAACAGCCTCTCCAAATGGGGCCGGAGAGTACTCGTCGGCATCAGCGCCCGGCTTACAACTGCCTCAACCCGTCCCTCCAGGCCTCCGATCGAGGTCACCCGGGTGTCGACGTCGACCCCGAGAATCCGGGCCCCTCGCCGTACCAGGTCGATCTTTCGGGCTGATCGATCCACCAGGGTGAATCGACATTCGGGCCAGATAATGGCCAGAACCAGGCCGGGCAGACCCGCGCCCGTTCCAAGGTCCCAACACTCCCGCGGTGGCACAGGCCAGGCTGCCGCATACACAAGCGAGTCGGCCAGGTGACGATCGTCGATTCTGGATCCTTCCGACGGGCCGATTACTCCCGCCGGGAGAGCCTCAGCCCTCAACCAGTCTCCAAGGCTGTCGAGCTGGGCGGCTTGTTCCTCGCTTGGAACAATGCCGGCAAAGGCCAAGCTGGGCTGGAGGACAGGATTCACGTGAAACTTGAGGGTTCAGTCCTCGTCGTCGTCCTCAGCCGCCTCGTCGGTGGTGGCAATCACCACGTATCTCCGCGGGGGTTCCCCTTCGGAATAAGAGCGAACCCCTTCACGTTCGGCCACCGCGTCATGGATGACCTTGCGGTCCGCCGCACTCATGGGCTCGAGCATGATCTCGCCTCCCTCGCCAAGGACCTGGTCGATCAACTGGGTGGCGTAGATGCTCAGAGCCTGACGGCGCCGCTCTGCGTAGCCGGCTATGTCGATGCGAACCCGGGCCGTGTCGTCTACCTGGCGATGCAAAACGGTCTTGGTGATCTCGTGGATTGCCTCCATGACGGAACCGCGCGGACCCACCAACGCCTCGGTCTGCTCGCCATTGATCGTCGCAACTATCACTTCGTCCTCGACTGATACGTTCACCTGGCCATCCAGGCCGAAAGAAGCCACCAAACCGTTGAGAAACTCCTCAACCATTGGAGCCTGCTCGTGCGGATTGGCTGTGCTCACCCTTGCCTCTCTCTCTCGTGGTGGGCCGGCAGAACGTTCGCGGTTGGCCCGCTCCCGGTGCCGATCATTTTCGGGGCGACTAGATGGTCGCTGGCTTCTGTCGTCCCCGGAAGGACGAGGGGGTCGTGAGGAACGCTGATCCTGGCCTTGCGGGGGCCGGGCTTGGGACCGCCCACGACCGCCCTGACCGCTCCCCGATCTCGTGCCCCCCCTCGATCCTTCACCACGATCTCCCTGTGCCCTGTCTGGGGGCCGCGACCCCTGTGACGAACCTGGACCGGGGCGGCGATCGCCCTCGCCTTCGCCCCGGCCCCGACGCCGTTTGCGGTTTCGTCCCTGAGGACGGGGCTTGACCCGCACAATGGCGTCTTTTCCACCCATACCCAGAAAACCCTTCTCGGGTTCCTGGATGACTTCGACATCGACGCCTTCGCGATCGGCGATGGCCAACTCCTGCATCGCCGCGGCGACGGCCACATCGACCGTCTTTCCTCTTACCTCAACCCACTCAACCACAATTTCACTTCCTCTTGCGACGTCTACGCCGGTCGGCAGAACCGGGCTGCGGCCTGGCCGGTCTCTTCTCTTCATCCACTTGCTGCTTGCCGTTCTTCGAGCCCGATTCCTCCAGAGCCACCGGCATCTGAGGGCGGCCGTCGATACGGAAGATCACTACTTGCTGCAGCAACCGGAAAATATTGCCAGTCATCCAGTAGAGGACCAGACCGGCCGGAAAGTTGTACGAGATGAACCCGATGAAAAACGGCATCACCTTGGTGACCATCTGGGTGGCGGCGGCCTGCGGATTATCGGGCCGGACCTGGCCGGCGGTGGCGTGCCACTGCTGCACGTATTGGCTCGCGACCATGATCGCCAGCATCGACAGGTAGGGAATGGCCGTGCCGATTCCCAAAGCCACGGCCTCGGAAACCTTCAACCCCAGGTTCATGCCGAGGAAGGTTTGACCGGCATCGATGGCGGTCCGGAGGGCCGAGCCCACGGGGATGTGAATGGAAGGAGTCGGAAGACCCCCCTCAGACGGCGTCACCGACAGGACCCGAAAGAGTGCGAACCAGATAGGCATCTGCACGATCAATGGCAGCAGGCACCCACCGGGTGTGGCCCCGGCCTCGCGCTGGACCCGCATCAACTCCTTCTGCATCTCCTCCGGCTTTTCCTTCAGTTCCTTCTGGATCCTGCGTACCTCCGGCTGGATCGACTGAAAGGCGCGGGTCGAGCGGGTCTGCTTGAGGGTCAAGGGGAACAGGAGCAAGTTGACGCTGATGGTCAACAAGATGATCGCCAGTCCGTACGAGGGGACCAGGTCGTAGAAGAAGGCAAGAGCTCCACCCAGAAGGTCCTGGAGGCCATTGAAGAGCTGGCCCATCAGCGGGCTTTCCAGCTATCAGGAACCGGATCGAACCCACCGGGATGAAGTGGATGACACCTGGCTATCCGCTTGAGTCCCAGCCAGCTTCCGCGAACAACGCCGAACCGGGTGATGGAGTCGAGCGCGTATTGCGAGCAGCTCGGCTGAAAGCGACAGC
>DATEEG010000367.1:0-3107 GCA_035281305.1 Acidimicrobiia bacterium
GACAGGAGACCGACCGAGGCCCAGATGTGACGAGACGTCATGGGAGGAGTATGGCGGGGGTCTGCTCAGAAGAAATCGCCAGAGGCCGTCGGGTTCCGCCAAAGAAGCTGTCTCCTTCCTTGGCTGCTCTTCCGTGCTCCGTCCGGGCGATAGCCTCGCCTGGTGTTCTCCGAGCCCATTCTCCATGTCGACATGGATTCGTTCTTCGTCGAGGTGGAGCGTCTCCGCGACCCCGGCCTGATCGGGCGGCCCGTGGTGGTGGGAGGACCGGGCAACCGGGGGGTGGTGGCGTCAGCCAGTTACGAGGCCCGCAGGTTCGGAATTCGCTCGGCGATGCCGATGGTGGCGGCCCGGAAGCAATGTCCGGCGCTGGTGGTCGTTCCCACCGATCACGCTTCGTATCAGGACAGCTCGATAAAGGTCTTCGAGATCTTCCGCAGCATCACACCGGCGGTCGAAGGCCTGTCCCTCGATGAGGCGTTCCTCGATGTGAGCGGGCTCCACCGCCACTTTCCGACCCCGGACCTCATCGGCGACGAAATCCGTCGCCGGATTCGGACGGAACTCGGTCTACCGGCCTCGGTCGGCATCGCCGCCACCAAGTTGGTGGCAAAACTGGCCTCGGAGGCCGCCAAGCCCGACGGTCTGAGACACATACCGAAAGAAGAGTCCCTCGAATTTCTGCACGGCCTTCCAGTGCGGGCCCTCTGGGGGGTGGGAGAGGCGACTCATGCCACTCTCGAAGCGATGGGGGTCGAGACCGTCGGCGATTTGGCCCGGCTGCCGGCAGCGACGCTGGAAAAGCGCCTCGGCGCCAGCAACGGATCCAACCTGGCGGCCCTCGCCCGGGGCCAGGACCCGCGTCCGGTCGTTCCCGACCACGACGCCAAGTCCATATCCGTTTCCGAAACCTATGAACACGACCTGACGGAGGCCGATGAAATCGACAGGGAGTTGATCAGGCTGTGTGATCGGCTCGCTTTTCGCATGCGGCGGGCAGGGTTGGTGGGTCGAACCATTGGTCTGACCGTGCGCTACTCCGACTTCGTGACGATCACAAGACATCACACCTTCCCGCTCCCCACCGATACCTCCCGACAGCTGTGGCAAGCTGTCCAGGGTCTGAAAGTCAAGGTCGGCTGGGACCGACCTGTCCGCCTGCTCGGAGTCGGCGTGGCCACCTTCGTCGATCCTGCTGAGCCCCGCCAGATGTCACTCGAGACCGTGCCCAAATGGGATGATCTGGCAGACGCGGTGGATGCAGTCAGGGATCGATTTGGCGTTGATGCCGTTCGCCCCGCCCGCCTCGTGAGTCGCGACCGGGAGTCCTGAGAGACCCAGTTACGAAAGGGCTCTCATTTCGTATACTGGGAGGACGGTGCCCTGTCTCGAAACGGTTCTTCGTCAATCTTGCGAGAGCCGACGCGAGTACCGGCACGAGCAGTCGTCGAAGCTGACGAGGAGAAAAGGTCCATGCCGCTGAGCGATCGGGAACAGAAGATCCTGGCGGAAATCGAGCGCCACTTCTACGAGGAGGATCCCGCGCTCGCGCGTGCAGTTCGAAACATCGATCGCAATCCGCGGAGCGGACTGCGGCTTCCACTGTTGGGTGCCGTGACCGGGTTGGTGATCATCGGTGCGACGTTCACGTCGTCAACATGGCTGGCCCTAATCGGCTTCGCGCTACTGGTCGTCTCGTCCACATATGTGGTCCAGGCGATCAGAGCGCGCGGTGAAGATTCGGCGGGTGAAGGCGAAGAGACTTCATCGCGAAGAAAGATTCATCGTCGCTTCAAGCGCGGCTGATCTCACCGACTACAGTTGCGCCCCCGTCGGTACGCGCAATCACGAGATCTGAAAGTCGAGGGGTAGCGGCGGAGTTAATTTTTGGAGGAAGGTCGATCAGCTGCCGATCGGCCAGGCGTTGCGGGAGAGAGGTTCAGTTGCAGCAGGGTTTCACGGCGGAGCAAGCATGCAAGCTCACCAACTGCACACCACATCAACTTCGGTACTGGGATCGAGTCTCGCTGGTTAGTCCCACAATTCAGGGGACCGGCGGCCGGCCGGGCGTCCGGCGGCTCTATTCGTTCCGCGATCTGGTGGCGCTGCGGGTGGTTCGCAGTCTCTTGGACAATGGAATGTCGCTACAGCGTGTGCGCAGGGCGTGGGATTACCTGCGGCGCAACGGCGATATGGACAACCACCTCGGACATCTGCGTCTGGTGAGCGACGGCAGCACGATCTTCGGAGTGGCCTCCGAGGAAGGTCATATCCTCGATGCATTGCGCGATGGTCAGCTTGCCTTCTTTGCCCGGATCGACGAGATCGCCCGTCAGGTCAAAGAAGACGTAACCAGGTTCGAACTTGATCGTGACCAGTTCCTGACGATGCTTCGGCGGGTCGAAGACGACGTCAACGAAGAGCGTCAGTACGGGATTCGCTGACCGTTCGATACTGCCGCGACCAGACCGAGCGGGGCTGCATCCATGACAGCCACCAGCGCCACCCCTGGTAGCGGAGTCGCAATGCTGCCTCAGCCTGCCGGTAGACCTCGGGGCCGTCGGTGATCGTTCGTCCTCCGTAGACGTCTGCCGCCAGCCGCGAGGCGAGAGGCAGGATCGCCCGGTCGACCCGATGGGCCACCTCATTGGGAGTCTGTGACCAACCGATGCGATGGCCCAGGTCGGTGAGTCGGTCGGTCAACTCTGACCATCCGGCCAAGACGTCGCCCGATTCCAGCTTTCGCAATCGGGCGGCTCTTCTCACTCCTTTGTAAGCCGGCACGGTGCTCGCCAGGGCGATCAGCGCTAACAGCCCCACTGCCCAGGTTGCGAAACCCGGTCCGGCGGCGGTCGGCAGGCCAGTGGTGGGATCGGCCCCGATCTCGAAGAACTCGTCGTTGGGAAGGCCGCCGGGGACGGTTGGGTTGGTGGCGACGTCGGGGGTGGCCGGAGCGGGAAGGTAAAAGCTGGGATCGAACCCGAGTTGGCTCACAGTGGGCGGGTTGACGCCGTCGCCCCGCGGGGTCGGATCGAACCGCAGCCAGCCCTGACCGGCGATATAGAGCTCGACCCAAAGGTGGGCATTCTTGGCGCGAACGTAGATGT
>DATEEG010000368.1:0-3365 GCA_035281305.1 Acidimicrobiia bacterium
GTAGGCCCACCCGGCCTGATTGTCGTAGCTCTGAACCGAGCGCCAATGCTGATACGCCCGGGCCATGGCTTCGTCGGCGGCCTCCGCCGCCAGGTCGCGGTCTCCAAGAGTGAGGGCGAGGGCTCTGAACAAATGTTGACGGTTCTGCCGATAGAAGGCCTCAAAGGAGGAGTGCTGCAACCGGATCACTGGCATTTCGCCGGTATCGACCACCATCATTGGCTGCCGCCCGGTGCGAGGTGGTGGCGGTTGACTCCGGTCATCGCCAGGAGACGCCTGGCGGCGACGGTTGGTTCTCACCCCGTGATCTCCACCGTCATCAGGTATTCGACACCGAGCTGAGCGGCGGGGGGAACGTCCTCGACGGTGCCCGAAAGCGCCAGGGGCCAATTGGCCCAGACAATCACGCCCCCCGTGACCGGCCGCAGAAAGAAGTCGGCTGGCTGCTGGGCAGTGACGAGCACCTGCTCGGAGCCATGTTCGAGGCGGAATCGGTGCCCGCCCAGCGCCACCGGCTCGGTCACTGTCTGCCAGGCGCTGCCGTCCAGGCGGAATCGGATAGGACCCGAGAACGAAAACGAGATTTCCGGTCCCAGGCGCTGCCACCCCGAGTTCCCCGTGATCCGGTACTGCAATTCGATCGAGTTCCGGCTCACCGCCAGGCCCACCTCGACCCCCTGGCTGGTCATCGTGACCCCGACGCGGCCGCGGTCCTCTTCGACACCGGTCAGGGCAAACGTCATTCTCTGCGGCAGCTCGCCGTGCATCGCCTGGGCAATGTGCCAGGGAGCTTGACGGGGAAGGTACGAAACCGATCGTTCGCTGGGCTTGTGGTCGACATAGAGGACCATCCCTTCTTCGGCATCCACCACCAGTGAGAGTTCGGGTGTCTCGATCTGCACTTCGTCGGAGGCATCGGCGTCCCAGTCGAGGACCGATAACCGGGTCCAATCGGCCGGACGTCTCCGGCTCAGGTCGATCCGGTGACGGGCCGCGGCGAGGGCGGAGTGCGCGGTGTGGCGGTCGGTTCCGGGCTGGTACCAGTGGCCGGCCTGAGCGCTCTCGAGCAACTCGGTGGCTTCGGGAGGCATCCGGTCCGGGAGGCGATGAGCCAGGCGCAGCATCTTCCTATACAGCAGCGCGCCTTCGGCATCGCCGGCTATCGAGTCCACCCACTTCCGGTCGACGGGAGGTTCACGCCTATCGAGCTTGCCGCCCAGAAGTTCGGTCGGCAATACCGGCTCACCGTTCGGTGAGCCCGGGTTCTTGAGCAAAGGACTCAAGGTGCCCCCCACCGGGAAGATGGTGACGACATCCCCGATGTGATCCATGAGAACCGGCTGTGAGGGAGGATCGTCCTGCCAGAAGACGAAGATCTCGTTGATCCCGAGAGCGACGAAGAGCGAGGCCAGAGCGGGATCCCAGCCTTCGGCTACGAACCCGGCGACCCGGTCGATGCCGGCGGCTCGGAAGATCACCAGTTCGCGCTCGAGCTGGGCCCTGCGCGAGGACTCCGGGAGCATGGCCAGGATCGGCTCCGACCAACCTCCGACGAGGAAGGTCCACTCGGTCGAGGCGAGCAGTTCGGTTACCCGCTGGGGAAGCTGGTCGATCAGGCGCCCCGGTATGCGGACTGCCAGCGGGATGCGGGCGTAAGAAGCCGTCATGTGATCGACCTGCTCGGATGCGGTCGCTAGAACCACGGGAACCTGGTTCACAGGATTCCCTGGCTCATGAGCGTGCCCCGCTTCATGCCCCTACCGTACCCGGCCCGCTCAGAGGCCCATTGACCTCACAAAGAACGAGGCCATCTGTCCCCGGGTCAGGGGGTCCTGGGGGCAGAAGGCACTCTCGTCGGCCGGGTCGCATCCGAATGTGATGCCGGCTCCCTTGAGCGCGTCGATCGCCGCTTCGTACGCCGAACCCTCGTCATCGTCGAACCAGTTGGTCGAGGACGGCGCGATCGAGAAGGTCCTGACCAGCAACTCGGCCATTTCTTCGCGCAGGAGGGGCTGATCAGGACAGAACAGGCGGTCGCCGCAACCGAAGCCGATCCCAACCGCCGTTACCGAGTTGGTGGCTGCTTCGTACAGCGAACCCTGGTCGTCGTCGTAGTAGTCGACCTCCACCGGCGCCAGCGCCAACTGACGAGCGATGAACAGAGCAATCTGGCCTCGAGTCATCGAGTCGTTGGGGCAGTAGATCGCCGGGCCGCAACCCAAGGTGACGCCCTGCGCGTAGAGGGTCTCGATGTCCGCCTCATGGGGCGAATCGTCGTCGTCCACGAAGCTATTGGAGGTCGTGGTGAGAATCGCTCCACCCGGCGCCGACAGGCGGGGGGCGTTGAGCAGGTATGGATACGGATTGATGGCAATGCCGCCGAGCCTGATCTCGAAGTGCAGGTGGGGAGCTACCCATTCGGCGTTGCCACTATCGCCGACGTAGCCGATCAATTGGCCCTTCGCCACCGGCGTGCCGTCCTGGATGCCGGGAGCGAAGCCCCATCCCAACCCGTCATCGGTGCCGGGGGTGTCATTGTTGAGATGGATGTACCAGGTCTCGTAGCCCCCACCATGATCGATCGACATGTAGCAGCACGTGGAACCGATCCACGAGACCACGCCGTCGGATGCGGCCACCACCGGTAGCCCCTTGACGCCGTTGGTCATGATGTCGGTTGCTGAGTGAATCCTGCCGGCCCCGCGCACCTGATAGAAGTCGTCGATGAAGCTGGTCTCGCCCCCCACGATCGGAAAGACGATCTGGTTGGGATCGAAAGGCACCGTCTGGCCGGCGGCGGGTAGCAACGGCACGATCATTGCCGTCAATATTGCGATGAACAGCACCACGCGTCGTCTTGCCACACTTGCGCCTTCGGCACAACCGGCCGGTTTCTTGATGGGCATATGGGCTCCCCTGGTCGGGTCCGGTCGGTGAGAGCAGTCCGTTGCCGTTCGTCGGATCGGCGGTATCGACTGGTCTATTTGACTTTCGGGCGCCGAAATAGGGCGAATACCAACAGCGCCGGCACGACCCAGATAAGCAGGCCTGGTCTCGTGACCGCAAACGCCAAGACGGCGAGAGCAGGGACTAGCCACCTGGGATTGAGCTTGACCAGAGCCGGCCACGCCAGCCAGACGGCGCCCAGGACCAGGCCCGATCGAAGCAGGATTCCCCCGGAGATCTCGTTCCCCTGCCGGTAGATCAGGACTCCCACCAGGCAGAGGCCGACTGCGATCACGGCGACCAACCGGCGGGTGGATACCAAATTCATTCCCGGAGGACGGTAACCACTGCCTTCCGCCTTCCGTCTACCGCCTTCCGTCTTCCGTGCCCTTCCTACACTTCCGTTCCTTCATGCCTGT
>DATEEG010000369.1:0-13621 GCA_035281305.1 Acidimicrobiia bacterium
GGAGACGAGGAGATCACAGAGTCTGGCAACGGCGGTCGGCGGCAGGACGCCGGTCGTGGCGACGAGAACGTGCACGCGGGGCAGGTTAGGCGTGGTCGCCCACCTAGGCCCATGGAGGCGGTCCTGGCGTCGGTGCCACAATGGCCGGATGGCTGAATTGAACGATGAACTCCTGAATCAGGTCACCTGGAAAATCGCCAATGCTTTGGTGTTGATCGGTTCCCGGTCAGGCGAGGAGTGGAACGCGATGACGGCGTCCTGGGTCACCCAGGTGTCGATGGAACCCGTTCTCATCGGAGTTGGAATCGACAACAAGTCGGTGACCCACAGGCTCATCGAGGCCGGAGACAGCTTCAGTGTCAACTTGTGGCCCGCAGACGACACCCGCGTCTTCGTCAAGTTCTCGAAGCCGGCCGTCAAGGAAGGCGACACCCTCAACCAGCGTCCCATTACCACCGCTACCACCGGAGCGCCGGTGTTCGTCGAAGCACTGGCATGGATGGATTGTGAAGTCCGTAACGCCATCGACTTCGGTACTCACACCTTCTTCGTAGGTGAAGTGGTGGACGCCGCCATGCTCAATCCCGACGCCAAGCCGGCAGCAGTGGCCGATACGAGGATGAAATACGGAGGAGTGAAAAGGGGAGGGCATTAGGAACGCTATCCGCGATCCGCGATCCGCTATCCGCCAGAAACTCTTCCGGCTGATCGCGGATAGCGAAGGGTGGTCGCGGATCAGGCTCTCGATCACGATCCGCTCTGATTGGTGCCTTTGCGGATCGCGGAATAGACCCGAGTTCCCCTCACTACCCTGCCTGGATGGATGTACGCGTCGATGGGAAAGTGGCGCTGGTCACGGGCGCAAGCCGCGGTATCGGTCAGGCCACGGTCCTCGAGTTGGTCATGTCAGGGGCAGAGGGGGTCGTCTTGACCAGCCGCAAGCCGGACAACCTCGAACAATCCCGAACCGACCTGATCGCGGCGGGGTGCGAGGCCGATCGGTTGCACGTCATCGTTGCCCGGGCCGACTTTGAAGAGGATGCCGAGGTCGCGGTCAGAGGGACCATCGAGCGCTTCGGCGCTTGCGACATACTCGTCAACAACGCCGGCACCAATCCTGCTGCAGGCCCGCTGGTGTCGGTCGACCTCGGGGCGGTCGACAAGACCTGGGCGGTCAACCAGCGCGGCCCGTTGCTCTGGTGCCAGCAAGTAGTCCGCCAATGGATGGCGGATAACGGCGGCTCGATTGTGAACGTCGCCTCCGTGGGCGGACTTCGACCGGCACCGGTGATAGGGGCCTACAACATTTCGAAGGCCGCCCTCATCCATATGACCTACCAGCTCGCTTCCGAACTTGCTCCGACGATCCGGGTGAATGCAGTGGCCCCCGGGGTCGTGAAGACCCGATTGTCCGGTTCTCTTTGGGAGGGCATCGAAGAGCAGGCAGCTTCGGGCCACCCACTCGGACGACTCGGGGATCCGGCCGACATCGCCCGGGCCATCGTCTTCCTCGCCTCAGATGCCTCCTCGTGGATCACCGGCGTCGTTCTCCCGGTCGACGGAGGTGTGCTCGGCGCTTCCATGACACCGATCGCGTAACCTTCGTGCTTAGGACAGCCAACCCGTGAATGGCCACCCGGCCCCGGATCCCGATCTCGGTCTGGCGTATCTGGACGGCACGGTCGACTCCCAGTCGCTCTTTGCCCACGCCAGAAGATTGCGCGACGAGGGGAAGGGGCGGACGGTCACATACAGCCGCAAAGTCTTCGTTCCGCTCACGACTCTCTGCCGCGATCGTTGCACCTACTGCACCTTTGCCCAGCCTCCCGGTGGAGGAGGCATGTATCTAGAGCCGGAGGAAGTCCTCGCCATCGCGAGAGCCGGAGCCCGGTGGAACTGCACGGAAGCCTTGTTCACTCTGGGCGACCGACCGGAGGAACGTTGGGATCAGGCCCGCCAATTCCTCGAGGCCCACGGCGAAACCTCGACGCTGGGATATGTCGAGTCGATGTCGCGGCTGGTACTCGAAGAGACCGGGGTGTTTCCCCACGCCAACCCCGGACTCATGAACGCAGCCGAGATGGGGGCACTGCGGCCGTTCAATCCTTCGATGGGTCTGATGCTCGAGAATGTCTCTCCGCGGCTGATGGAGCCGGGCATGCCGCACCACAACTGCCCCGACAAGGATCCTCAACTGCGGCTGGCGATGATACGAACGGCCGGCCGACTCAAGGTGCCTTTCACCACCGGGATCCTGGTCGGCATCGGCGAGAACAATCGTGAGATAGTCGACTCGCTATTCGCGCTCGCGACCGAGCAGCGAGCCCACGGTTGCATCCAAGAAGTGATCGTCCAGAACTTCAGAGCCAAAGCCAACACACCGATGCGCCGGAACGCCGAGCCTTTGCCGTCGTGGTTTGCCCGGGTGGTGGCTCTGGCGCGCTGGATCATGGGCCCGGCCATGAATATCCAGGTCCCCCCCAACCTCACCGAACGTTTCGAGGTCTATCTCGACGCCGGGATCAATGATTGGGGAGGTGTCAGCCCCCTCACGATCGATTGGGTCAATCCTGAACAGCCCTGGCCCCACCTCGACGAATTGCACGCACGGACCACCTCCGCCGGCTTCGACCTGGTTCCACGTCTTCCCGTGTATCCGGAGTTCGTCACCCCTGAATGGATCGACTCCGGGCTCTGGCAGCGGGTCAAAGAGGCAAGCGACGAGCGCGGTTACGCTTCTTTTCCCGATATGGAAAAGTCAACGTTGTGATCGTCACCTTCTGCCGGGTTCGACCCGCGGCAGTCGTCAACGAGTTGACGGCCACCACTCGCAGACGAGAGGGCACCACCGTCATCGAGGTCGATGACCTCACCTCCGAAGCGGCGGCAGCGGCCGCCGCCGGCGGACTCCTTCCCGTGGGCACTACTCCTCCGGCCGGGCCCTCCGTGCCCATCGCGGCAGCGTGGGTGCTCAAGGCCGAAGATGCCCTTGCTAGCAACATTGTCGGTTGGCGTCTCACGGTCGACGCCGGATCCACGAGCTACGAGCATGTGCTCGACGCGGTGGCGAGAACGGGGGCGGCGTTCATCCGTTCCCCCCGGAGCCGGGTCGCCGACCTGGCGCGGGCTGCCTCCCTGCCGGGGCTGGCTACTTCGATCTCGGTGTTCGTCGATGACGTCGACCAGGCGGTCGTCGCAGTGGAAGGGGGGGCTAAGGACCTCTTGCTACGCGACTGGGACAACGAAGGAGTCGCCGAGCTTCGCCAGGCGTTGCTGCCCTCGATCCTCGTCGAAAGGACTGCTTTTCCTCTCCGCCTGGACAGCGACACCACCGCGGCCACCTCTCCCGGCATCGACGACCTGCGGAGCGCGTTGTCACCGGCTCTGTTCACCGCGTGGCTTCATCAGGTGGATGGATCAGGTGCAGTCCGGCCCCGTCTGGAATGGGCCCCGGGCAAGGACCTTCCGGTCCCGGTGCCGCCGGCGCGGATTTCGGCCCAATGGACCGACCCCATCTGGATAGCCGGGCGGGCCCCCTCTGAACTCGATGGCGGCGGCGACCTGCGCCCGATCCTCGAGGCCTCCCTGGCCGGCAATGCCCCGACCCGCGACGAGTTGGAGCGACTCTTCGAAGCCCGAAGCGACCAGGTCGATGCGATTGCCTGGACTGCCGACCAGCTGCGGCGGCGCCGGGTAGGGGAAACCGTCACCTACGTGATCAATCGCAACATCAACTACACCAACCAGTGTTACTTTCGGTGCGGCTTCTGCGCCTTCTCCAAAGGACCCCGCAGCCTCAACCTGCGTGAGGAGCCATATCTGATCCCTCTGGAAGGGATTGTCGGACTTGCCCAAGAGGCATGGGATCGGGGAGCGACCGAGGTGACCCTCCAGGGCGGCATCCATCCGGGATTCACCGGGGACTTCTACGCCAGCGTTGTCGAGGGGATCAAAGAACGGTTGCCCGCGATGCACATCCACGGATTCACGCCGCTCGAGGTCTGGCAAGGGGCCGAGACTCTGGGGGTGCCCGTTCGCCAGTTCCTCGAACGCCTCCACGCGGCCGGTCTCGGGAGCCTTCCGGGCACGGCCGCCGAGGTGCTCGACGACTCTGTCCGAGACCATTTGTGCCCCGACAAGATTCGGACTGCACAGTGGGCCGAAGTGATGATCACAGCACATGAGATCGGTCTGCGCGCCACGGCCACCCTCATGTTCGGCCACATCGACCACCCCCGAGCGTGGGCCAATCACTTCGAAGTGATACGTCAGATTCAACGGCGCACGGGAGGATTTACCGAGTTCGTTCCCTTGCCTTTCGTCCACATGGGTGCCCCCATCTTCCTGCGCGGCCAATCGCGTCCGGGACCGACCTGGGATGAAGTGGTTCTAGTTCACGCCGTGGCCCGGATCGCCTTCGACGGATTGATACCGAACATCCAGGCCTCGTGGGTGAAGCTCGGCCTGGACGGAGGGGCGCGCCTGCTCGACGCCGGGTGCAACGATCTCGGCGGGACCCTCATGGGCGAAATCATCACGCGATCGGCGGGAGCCGAACACGGACAGGAAGTCACCCCCGAAGAGTTCGTCGAGACGATCAAAGGTGCCGGACGGGTCCCCGCCCGGCGAAGTACGACGTATCAGATTCTTGAGAGGGTGTAGGAGCCCGCGAACCGGTCGCTGTTCCGCGATCCGCGATCCGCTATCCGCCAGAATCGGATCGCGGATCGCGGATCGCGAACGAACCGCTCTCGCACTACCAACCTCATACTCTGTCGACCATGACCACCACCGTCGTTGCAACGGAGGCGCCGCCGCTCCTCGAAGACTCGCTCGCACCCGGCGATATCGCCCGACGCATTCCCCGAACGATGGTCGTCACCGGGGCTAGCCGCGGAATGGGCCTGGCGACCGCGCAAAGATTGGCGTCCTACGGGCACAAAGTCGTTGGTGTGGCTCGGACCGCTCCTGAAGGTTTTCCCGGTGACTTCATCCAGGCCGACCTGTCGGACGAACGCTCGACTGCCCGGCTCGTGAAGCGCCTGGGCGATCGATACCAGGTCGATGGCCTGGTGAACAACGCCGGCAATGTCCATCCGGGAAGCCTCGAGGAAGCGACGGCCCACGACCTGCGCGACACGCTCGAGATCCACGTCCGGGCCGCGATCCAGCTCACCCAGGCCTTGATTCCCGGAATGCGTGAGCGAGGGTGGGGAAGGATCGTCAACATGGCCAGTGTGGTTCCTCTGGGGTCGGTCCGGCGCACGACCTATGGAGCGGCCAAGGGGGCACTGATCGCCCTGACGAGGGGTTGGGCGGCCGAACTCGGTGCTGACAACATCACGGTGAATGCGGTAGGTCCGGGGGCCATCGACACCGTCCTGCTGAGGAACAACTACCCGGTCGGGAGCGAGGCAGAGGCTCGCTACTTGCGGATGATCCCGATGGGCCGGGTCGGTCATCCCGAAGAAGTGGCGTCGGTGATCGCGTTCCTGTGCTCGGAGGAAGCCTCCTACGTGACGGGCCAGGTCATATATATCGATGGTGGTTTCTCGGCCGGGCGGGCCATGTTCTGAATCAAGCGAGGGGATAGCCGGGTCGCCCCTTGGCCACCCAGTCCGAGAACGCCTCGTCGTTGGGCACATCCCTGCCCAGAGTCGAAGCCATCATGTATCGGTGATGGAGGAGGTCGGTGTAGGCCTGAATGGGGTCAACGACGCCGCTGATGGCTGCCAGCCTGGCGAGCATCGGTTCGAACTCGCTGACCCGCCACTTGACGGCCCACGTGGCCTTGCCCGATGAGGTGTCACCACCGGTCTTGGCGGAGTAGTAGTGAACGTCGGACAGGATCGCTTTCGCCTGGTTCTCGAGCGCATCGACGCCAGTCAGCGACTTGAGGCGGTTGGCGTGGAAGTTGCGGCCTCCGACCTTCACCTTGATCATGAGCTCGGCGGTGTCGTCGATCGATGGCACCAGGTCGACCTCCTCCACGTCGAAGCCAAGCCGGTTGAGGCGCTCGATTCGCTCGGTGATCCGGAAGCGCTCGTCGTTCGTGATCGTCTCGGCTTGGCGCAACTCCGCCCACAGCTTTGTGTACCGCTCGGCGATGTCGTAGCCGAGGTCGAGGTCGGCCTGCTCGAGGTCGACACCTACCTCAGCGGCGATGTCGGACATCCCCCCGGCAACATTTTCGATCATGATCTCGATGTCCTCGAGACGGCGGCCGTCCGAGAGCCCGCCCGGGAGGATCTGGGCCGTCTCGCCGTCGACCATGATCGTGACGATGGCCTCGGCGTCGAAGCGGTAGAGGACGTTGGACAGGCTGCAGTCGCCCCAGAAGCAGTTCGCCAGATGCAGCTCGACCAAAAGCCCGGCGAATGCGTCGAGCATCTGATTACGCCGGGGCCCAAACCCGGGACCAGCCAGTATCTCGCGATAGGAGAACGAGAAAGGTTCGTAGGCGGTGATCAAGGCGGCCGCGCCTTCCTCGGTCGGGTCGGCGGTGCGGTGCTCCACGAGTCCGACGGCGGTCACGGCCGGTGCCCCTACCGATTCGAGTTCCCGAAGCACGGCGTAGTCATTTCGGGCTGGGGCCTGCGCCAGCTCCTTGACCACGTAGATCCCTCGGGGATAAGACAAGAACCGGACTTCGTGACGGCTGATCCCCTTCGGTAAGTCGAGGAGGTTGGGCAACTCCCAATCAGCCAGGGGGGAATCCCAGGGCAAATCGAGAAAGTCGGGGTGCCCGGGGCGGATGGTTAGAGATTCGGCCACGTCTGCAGGCTAAGGGTCCGCGTCGATCGGTCGTGTTTTTCCCGGTCACGTCGCCGGGTCAAGGACCGACGGGTCGGGCTGACACTGCGGGCACCAATATGTGACACGCGGGGGCTTGCCGACCATTTCCCGGCGGATGGCCCGACCACAACGCCGGCACGCCAGCCCGGCGCGGTCGTAGACCCAGTTGCGCCCCGTCGGCCCGGGGAGGCCGGTGGTTGACCGGGTCGATCGGCCGGCGTTGGCGACCAGCAGCCGGCGAGCGCGTTCGATCAGAGCGTCGATCTGGTCCGGTCTCAGTTGGCCCACCAGAGTCGCGGGATTGATTCGCTCGAGGAACAGGGTCTCGTTCTTGAAGACGTTGCCGACTCCCGCCACGACCCGCTGGTCGAGGAGGAGGTCTGACACGGTTCGGTCTTTGGGGAACGATGACGCTCGGGACTGATCGGACCGGAAGCCGGGATCGAGCAGGTCGGGGCCGAGCCTCCCGAGTCCGGCTTCGATGACACCCGCCCGGTCGGCGTCGACTCTGGCCCCATGGAAGATCACGTGGTGCGCGGCCGTCTGCAGTAGCAGACTCTCGGGCCCGGGCCTGCGAACGCCCGCTCCGACCTGAACCCGCCCGTTCATCCCGAGATGACCGCTGATGGTCACCCCAGAATCGAACGCAATGAGCAATCGCTTGCCCACCGAGCGGACCTCGGTTACCCGTGAATCGAGGATCTTGGCCGACCAGCGCCGCACGGCCGGGGCGGAACCTGCAACTCCGACAATGGTTGCACCTGATAGTGCCGCCTCGACCCGGCGGGCGGCACGGGCGTAGCTGTCACCTTCGGGCATCAGCCGCGATACGCCAACCCGCGCAGGGCGGGTACGAATCCCCATTCGCGCAACGCCGGTGCCAGCCAGCTTTCGGCCGCGGGCGACGGCCCCACTGTCTCGAGGGTGAGGCGGCGGTGGCGACGGGCGATGGCCGCCACCTCGCGCGCGATCTGGCCTTGCAGATCGCCCGAATCGAGGTCGTTGCCACCTTCGAGGAGAGTCAGGCGCCGGCCGCCGCGCTCCAGGTACCCCGCCAGCCCCCCCTCGACCAGGAAGACGTAGCTGCCGGCCGAGCGGGCGAGTCTGGCTTCGCCCGTCTCGGGTCGGTTCCCCGATGCCGAAGGCCAGGGGAGTGCCCCGCCGTAGGGATTGGCAGGGTCGGTCGAGGCGAGGCCGATCACGCCGGTCGGGGAGGCGGAGCGGAGTCGATCGACCGCACCGGGCAGAGCAAACTGGGCGCCGCCCAGACCCTCGACGAAGTATCCCCGTCTGACCCGTCCGATCTCTTCCATTCGACTCAGCACGGGATAGAGGCCCGCGAAACCGCCCGGCAGCGACTCCGCCAGCACGTGGGATCTGGTTACGAGCCCGTGGCGATCGAGCAGGAGGTCGGCCCAGGCTGTGGCAGTGACGGTTGGATCCGGTTCCGGCACGGTCAATTTCGACCAGCGCCCCGAGGCATGGGGAGGAAAGTTGTATCCGAGAACCGTCCGCCCCCCGCCTCTGGCTTTGCCGCCTCGAGAACGGGCGTAGGCGCGTAAGGGAGCCAGGGTGTCATTGGTCACCTCACCTGCCCACACCAGGTCCCATAGAGAATCGAGCACCTCCTCGGGATCGCCACCCCCGGCGGCCTGGTAAAGGTCACTGAAGAAGGAGGCGCCCTTGTCCATGAGGTGAGACCGAAGCGCGTCATGGACCGGACCCTCCGGCGTTTCGATTCCAGGCGGTGTCCAGAGGGCACCGAGCTCGGATCGCAGATAAAGGGCGACCTTCCCATCTCTACCGCCGAGCGGTCCGCGTCCCGCCCACACCACTTCTCCTTCGAGCATCAGCTGATCGAGCATCGGGGCGTGGTCTGCCACCCGCATTGCGAGCACGTCGCGTTCGAGAACCGACGCTGCCAGGTCGACCCCTTGCAGCCGCCTGAGTGCCTCGGCCAGGGCTGCCCGGCCGCGAGCCGGTTCGCCTCCGACCCTCTGCCACTGGGGGGCAAATCTTCCCAGGGCGGGCCCCTCGACAGGTTCGATCTGGTGGCGTAGGACCGCCAGCGAGCGACGCTTGAGACGGCGCAGGACTTCCAGGTCGATCCACTCGCGATCAGCCCCGCTCCGGAACACTCCCCGGGCGACCCGCCCCGCCGTCTCGAGCGCGGCCAGGGTGCTGTCGCACACGGCAACCGGCAGGCCAAGAGCATGGGCGATGGCATGCGACGTGAATGGACCGTGCGTTCGGGCATAACGGCCGACGACGTCGGCGAGGGGCGCGTCGACCGGCTGCAGGAACACGTGAGGCACGCCGGTCGGTGGCTGGACGCCCATTGCGTCGCGCAGACGGGCGATGTCTTCGATTGCTGACCAGACAGGACGTCCCCCGATGCGAACTTGAACCACCCGGTGGGAGGAAGTCAGGTCATTGAGAGCGTCGACCACCGCCACCCCGTCGCTGCGCACCTCGAGATCCTCGACACTCAACGGGCCCAGCGCTCGCAGCAGATCGTGCAGGCCGTCGCTCGACCTCACCTGCCTTTCGGGGGTGAGGTGCTGGAGTTCGAGCTCGACCGCCGCCAGGACCTCCGGTGATATCAACGCGGCCAGTTCGCCTTCGCCGAGAAGGCTGCGCAGCAAGTCGCGATCGAGGGTCAGAGCCGTGGCCCGACGTTCTGCGATCGGAGTGTCGGACTCGTAAAGGAAGGCCGCCACGAAGGCGAAGAGGAGAGACGAGGCAAACGGGGAAGGACCTTTGGTCTCAACCTCCACGACCCGGGTCTTCCTGGCCCTGATGTCGGTGAG
This sequence comes from Acidimicrobiia bacterium, assembly GCA_035281305.1. Lineage (GTDB taxonomy): Bacteria > Actinomycetota > Acidimicrobiia > Spongiisociales > ZC4RG35 > DATEEG01. The sequence goes on from DATEEG010000369.1 coordinate 9,606, forward strand.
GGTTTGTTCCAACGAGGAGAGGTCGAAGTCATCGGCCAGGACTTCCCGATACACCTCGAGGATGATTGGAAATGAGCCGTATTGGCGGGCCACTCCGAGAAGATCGGAAGCCCGGCGACGTTGCAGCCAGAGCGGGGTCCGAGCTCCCGGCCGTCGACGGGGGAGCAGAAGGGCACGTCCCGCCGCCTCGCGGAAACGGGCAGCGAACAGGGCGGTATCGGCCAGGTGCTCCTCGACCAGCTGCCGGGCCTCTTCGGGGTCGAGGGCGAGGTCGGCGAGGCCGGGAGGCTCATCGCCGTCGGGAAACCGGAAGGCGATTCCGTCATCGGCCCAAATCACGTCGACATCGCTGCCGAACCGGGCTCGTAGCTTTTTGGTGAGCGCCATCGCCCAGGGGGCATGGACCCGGGCGCCGAGCGGGGAGAGAAGGACGACCCGCCAATCTCCGATCTCATCCCGAAACCGTTCGATCACGAGCGTCTGGTCGGTAGGGAGGACACCGGTGGCCTCCCTCTCCTCGCTCAGGTAGGCCACGAGGTTCCGGGCTGCCAGGTCATCGAGGTGGTAATCGGAGGTGAGCGCGCCGATAGCAGCTTCGGGCTCGAGAGCACCCATCTCCCGGACGAATCGGCCGATGCGTTTGCCGGTGGAGATCGACCTGCCCAGGGTGTCCCCTTTCCAGAAGGGAAGCTTTGCCGCCGGCTCACCGGGAGCCGGTACGACTTCCACGCGATCTGGCCCGATGTCGGTGACCCGCCAGGTGCTGGTCCCCAGGATGAAGACATCGCCCACCCTCGATTCGTAGACCATCTCCTCGTCGAGTTCGCCGACCCGGCTGCCATCGGGAAGGCTGACCCGGAACAGGCCGCGATCGGGGATCGTGCCGGCGTTGGCGACGACTAATTGTCGGGCACCGGGACGAGCCTCGACGGCGCCGCTCACCCGATCCCAGGTGACCCTGGGACGCAGTTCGGCGAAAAGGTCGGACGGATAGCGGCCGGCGAGCATGTCGAGGGTGGCATCGAAGACGGGTCGGGCCAGTTCGGCGTAGGGAAAAGCCCGGCGGGTCATGTCGAAGAGTTCGTCGGCGGGGCGGGGACCGTGGACCACCGACGCCACGAGTTGCTGGCAGAGGACATCGAGGGGGTTCCGGGGCACTGCCGTCGATTCGATGTCGCCCTCCATCATCTGTTGGCCGATGACTGTCGACGCCAGCAGGTCCCCCCGGTACTTCGGAAAGATTCGGGCTCGACTCTGACCACCGACCTGATGGCCCGAGCGACCGACTCGCTGCAAACCGGATGCCACCGAGATCGGGGCCTCGATCTGGATGACGAGGTCGACGGCCCCCATGTCGATCCCGAGTTCGAGGGAGGAAGTGGCTACCACGGCTTTGAGCTCGCCCCGCTTGAGGGCCTCTTCGATCATCCCCCTCTGCTCGCGCGACACAGATCCATGGTGGGAGCGGCTGATCTCCTCGCCGGCCAGGGCGTTGATCTCGCCGCAGATGCGCTCGGCCAGCCGACGCGAGTTGGCAAAGAGGATCGTGGAGCGATGGGTCCGGATGAGTTCGAGGAGACGCGGGTAGATGGCGGGCCAGATCGAGGCCTGCCGGCCGGCAGTCCCCAGGGAACCGGGCGGATCGAGGGGGTCGGGAGGGGCCGGGGCCGCCATGTCGTCCACGGGGACGATGATCGAAAGATCCAATGGACGGGGAGCGGGCGCCTCGGCGATCGCAACCGGTCGGGCCTGCCAGTGGTCATCGGTGACGGTTCCGCCCCCGAGGAAGGCGGCGATCGTCTCGAGAGGGCGTTGGGTGGCGGAAAGGCCGATTCTCTGGGGCGGGCCGGCGCCGTCGGGGTTGGCGCCGATGACTTCCTCCAGGCGCTCCAGCGAGAGGGCGAGGTGGGCGCCCCGCTTCGTCCCGGCGACTGCATGAACCTCGTCGACTATGACCCAGCGAACGCTGCTCAGGGTCCTGCGAGCCTCGGACGTGAGCAGGAGGAAGAGCGATTCGGGGGTCGTGATGAGGATGTCGGGAGGGTTGCGCTGCATTCGGCTGCGCTCCTCCGCCGGCGTGTCACCGGTTCGAAGGAACGTGGTTAGTTCGGGCAGAGTGGAGCCACCGAGGCGAGTCGCCGCGTGGCGGATTCCGGCCAGCGGGGCGCGGAGGTTGCGGTCCACGTCATAAGCCAGCGCTTTGAGGGGCGACACATAGAGGACCCGGCATCGCTCCCGGCGCTCGGGAGTCGGTTCGTTGAGGAGGCGATCGAGGATCCAGAGAAAGGCTGCCAGGGTCTTGCCGGAACCGGTGGGAGCGTGGATGAGGGTGTGCCCGCCCCCGGCGATGGCCTCCCAACCCTCCCGCTGAGCCGCCGTGGGTTCGGCGAAGGATGCCGCGAACCATGCCCTGGTGGCGGGGCTGAAACGATCGAGGGGATTCACCCGTCCAGGGTAAGAGGTGGCTGTGACAAAAGAGGCGGCGGGCCAGGTGCCGGGCCGGATGTGAAAGGAAGGACTGGCGGCGCCGGATCGGTCAGCCGGCTTCGACCTGCAGAGGGGCGAGCCGGGCGGCTGAAAGCGGCAGATTGCCCCGCTCGGCAACGCTCAGGAAAGCCTCGACCACACCCGGGTCGAACTGGGTGCCGGAGTTGCTGGTTATTTCCTGAATGGCGTATTCGACCGACAGGGCGGGCTGGTAGGACCGGTGGTTGGTGATGGCGTCGAAGGCGTCGGCGACGAGGACGACTCGGGACAGCAGAGGGATCTCGAGCCCGGCCAGGCCGAAGGGATAGCCGCCACCGTCGTAGCGCTCGTGGTGGTACAGAATCGCCTCCGAAACGCGGCGGTCGAAGCGCTCGTTGATCATGGCGTAACCGAGTTCGGGGTGGCGTCGCATGTGATCGCGCTCGAGTTCGTCGAGGGGGCCCGGTTTGGCAAGGATGGCCGGGTCGATGTGGACTTTGCCGACGTCGTGGAGGACTCCTACGAGGGCCAGCGCATCGATGTCGGTTTCGGGGAGACCCATCGTGCGTCCCAGCGCAGATGAGAGGTGGGCGACGCGGTGAACGTGACCGTAAAGGTCCTCCACCACATCCTGCATCGCCTGCAATAGGTAATCTTCCATAGGTTTATCCACACTCACGCTAGAGGAAAAAGGATCGACACCCCGTGCCCATCCCGGTATGGGTCGCTAGTACCAGTCCGCGCGTTATGACTAGTCAGACCGGGGTCCGGAGCGGGCAGAGTCGTGTTGGAAGGGGTCGTCCCGGGTTTCAGCCCTGGTGCCCGGCCTCGCCGGCGACGTCTTTTCTCCCCAGCCTGTCGACGAAGTTTTCCACAGCCGTGGAGTGGGCCTCGGTGTGGTGCGAAATGGCCTGATAGGCGGCAGATAGGTCGAGGAATCCCTCCAGGTCCATCTGTCGGGAATGACGGAGTAGTCGCTTGGTGAGCCGGACCGAGTGCGTCGGCTTGGCTGCGATCTGATTTGCCAATTCGAACACCACGGTCGTCAGGCGCTCCGGTTCGACCACCTCGGCCAGGATTCCGAGATTCATCGCCTCGACGGCTCCGACCGTGCGCCCGGTGAACGAGAGATCAGCTGCTCGCTGCCAGCCGACCACTCGCGGGAGCAGCCAGGCCCCACCGTCACCGGGGATGATTCCGAGGTCGATGAAGGTGTGGGCGAAGCGTGCCGACGTCGAGCCCACCCGGATGTCACAGCCCAGCACGAGGTCGAACCCGGCACCGACCGCGGGCCCGTTCACGGCCGCGATAGTGACGAGGTCGGTAGTCAGAATGGCGCGGGTCAGGCGCTGGATGGAGTTTCGATAGCCCTCGTTGATCTCTTCGGGCGAACCGGCGAACAGGCCTCTGCGCTCGGCCATGTCTTTCACGTTTCCGCCGGCCGAGAAGGCGGGTCCCTCCGCTTCGATGATCAGAACCGCGACCCCCGGATCAGCCGATGCCTCATCGATTGCTCCGATCATCTCGGCCAGCATGTCTTCACCGGTGAT
>DATEEG010000370.1:0-2047 GCA_035281305.1 Acidimicrobiia bacterium
GATGCTCTGGCGTTTTCCTACGAGGCCCTTCCGGTTCTAGCCAAGAAAACCGTGTTGGCCACGGCAACCAGCCTGCGGGGGAAGCTTCGCAAAGGCCTGGCAGGTGCAGAACGCCCCCCGATGGCCGACGCCCAAGACTCCTTCGAGGCGACTCCGATCCCTGCGCCCCCACCCGAGGAAACGCGATCCGACTCCGGTGAAATCCCACAACCAACCCGCAAACTACGCGACCTCATCCAGGCCGCCGTGAGAAGCAACGCGGGCGACAGTCCCTCGCCCGAAGGCAACCACCGGCCGTCGCCGGAAGGCAACCACCGGCCTTCGCCCGAAGGCAACCAGTGGCCTTCGCCGGAAGGCAACGACTGGAAGGGACCAGACCTCACGCTTCGAGAAGTCATTCTGACGGTGGCTGACCCAACCCCACAACCAGGACCCCCGGCTCCGGCCGGGCCGGAGTTCCACGAAGCAGGGCCAGACGTGGAATCCGGTTCCGCTGGTGTCGTCGAACCCGTCAGCGAGGATCCGTCCTTAACGGACTTGCTCGCATTCGGCGATCTGAATGCGCAACAGGTTCGTCCGACTTTCGACTTCTCACCGGACTTCGCCGAACCCGCGGCCTTGAACCAGACGATCGAGCGCCTTTCCTTGCGGGGACTCCCCGATAGCGAAGCGAATGGGTTCGACGACGGGGATACCCTCGGGGAGCGGCCGGCGGAGCGGTTCGGGTGGGTACGGGCGTCCGAGGAAGCAAAGCCGGCGCTCTTGGTCGAACCCCCGCCGCCCCTCGTCAGGAGCCTCGACACGCTGATCGAGGAGGTTCGCAACGGTGCCATGAGCCCCGCCCAGATCGGTGCCATCACCGATCTGATCAGAGCCGTCGCCGAGACCGTCGAGAACAAGAACCGCCGCTGATCTCAGCGGGTGGGCGGCCCGGGGTCATGCATCCGATCCGCCAGTCGATTGGGGGCTAGGGTGCCAACCGATGGCGATTCGAGCTCATCGGGGATCCGAGCTTCACACCAAAGGCTGGCTGCAAGAAGCAGCCCTCCGCTGCCTCCAGAACAACCTCGATCCTGAGGTTGCCGAGAATCCCGACGATCTGGTCGTATACGGGGGCACCGGTCGGGCGGCTCGCAACTGGGAATCGTTTCACGCCATCGTCGCCTGTCTCGAGAGCCTCGAGAGCGACGAAACACTTCTGGTCCAATCCGGGAAGCCGGTGGGCATTCTCCGCACCCACCCGCTGGCCCCACGGGTGCTGATCGCCAACTCGCTTCTGGTTCCGGAATGGGCTAGCTGGGAACACTTCTGGGACTTGGAGGCGGCCGGCCTGATGATGTACGGCCAGATGACCGCAGGCTCCTGGATTTACATCGGCACCCAGGGGATCCTGCAGGGCACCTACCAGACTTTCGTCGCTCTGGCTGATCTCCGATTTGGGGGCTCCTTGGCCGGAACCCTCACGTTGACCGCGGGGCTGGGGGGAATGGGCGGGGCCCAACCTCTGGCGGTCACGATGAATCAGGGCACCGCACTGGTTGTCGAGATCGATCCCGTCCGCCTCCAGCGCCGCCTCGAAGTCGGCTATCTAGATGAGGCCGCCGCCAACCTCGACGACGCCCTCGAGCGGGCCGACCGCGCCCGCCGCGAAAGACGTGCTGTCTCCATCGGAGTGGTGGGCAATGCCGCCGACGTCTTCCCTGAGATCCTCAGGCGGGGTTTTCAAGTCGACGTCGTCACCGATCAGACCTCTGCCCATGATCCACTCAACGGGTATGTCCCTAACGGCTTCACGTTGGAGGCGGCGGCTGAGCTCAGGAAGGCCGATCCCGCGAGGTACATCGCCGAATCGCGGCGGGCTATGGCCGAGCATTGCGCTTCGATGGTCGCAATGAGGAGGGCCGGCGCCGAGGTGTTCGACTACGGCAACAACCTTCGCGGCGAGGCGGTCAAAGGCGGATTCGGAGACGCATTCGACTACCCCGGCTTCGTACCTGCCTATATCCGCCCGTTGTTCTGTGAAGGTCTCGGTCCCTTTCGATGGGTG
>DATEEG010000371.1:0-9988 GCA_035281305.1 Acidimicrobiia bacterium
AGGTGCCGACCACCGATTTGGGTCGCCGCGGTGGTGAACTGGTCCTCGCCCTGCTCGCCGGAGGGAACGACCGGCGTGCGGATGCGACGGACATCGTCCTCGCCCCGGAGCTGGTCATTCGGAAGTCCTCCGGACCACCACCTGAAGTCGACGGTGGTCAGGAGTCACCCAAGAGGTTGGAGGTCACTGACCCGCGCGTTGACCCTTCCGGACCCCGTCACTAGTGTCCGGCAATCGATTGCCCCTCCCATGAATGACGCTTTGTCCGGTCGGATCGTGGTGGTTACCGGTGCGTCCCGTGGGATCGGGGCGGCGGTGGCCCTGGCGGTCGCCCGGGCGGGCGCCGATGTCGCGGTTTGCTATCACCAGAGACAGGCCCAGGCCGACGGGGTGGTGCAGTCGATCCGATCGCTCGGTCGCGAGGCTCGCTCTTTCGCCGCGGATCTGTCGGATCCGATTCAGGCCCGGGCACTCATCAAAGAGGCCGAGGCCCACTTCGGCCGTATCGATGGGTTGGTCAACAACGCCGGCATCATGCCTGAGTCCCCGTTCCTCGAGATCGACGACGCCGAGTGGGACCTGGTGATGAGGACCGATCTGTACTCGGCTTTTGCCTGCACTCAGGCTGCCCTCCCCGGGATGGTCGAACGGGGCAAGGGGGCCATCGTCATGACTTCGTCGCGGCTGGGCCAGATCGGGTGGCCCGGGTTGGCTCACTACAGCGCCGCCAAGGCAGCGCTGCTGGGATTGGTGAAGTCCCTGGCGCGCGAGTTCGGTCCCAAGGGAGTCAGAATCAACGCGGTCGCCCCCGGCGTGACGGTGACCGACATGACCTCCGCTCTCGTCGGTGACGAAGCCGGGCGCAAACGGCTGGCGGAGCTGCCGGCCGGTCGTTTTGGCACCCCCGAGGAGGTAGCCCTCACCGTTGTGTTCCTCCTCTCCGATTCGGCCTCGCTTTATCACGGACAGACTCTTGGCCCCAATGGCGGCGGATTCATGCCATGAATCGTCCGGGCTCTCCATGCGACTGATCGCCGTCGAAGAGGCTGTGGGCGCCATCGCCGACGGCGCCACCGTCATAGTCGGGGGCTCGGGGGCCGGTCACGCCGTGCCCCAACTCTTCATCGACACTCTCGCCGAGGTGTATCGCCGCCAGGGCCGCCCGCGTGCTCTGACGACGGTCCGGGTGGTTGGGATCGGCGACTTCGACCAGCGGGGCTTCTCCCAGCTGGCTCTGCCCGGGCTCATGCGCAGGACCATTGGTTCGAACATCGGCAACGAACCCGCCCTTGGCGAGATGGTCGCGGCCGGCTTGCTCGAGGCCTATTCGTTTCCGCAGGGAGTCCTCTCACAACTGTGTCGAGAAATTGCGGCCGGACGACCGGGGTTGCTGACTGCCGCCGGACTCGACACGTATGTGGACCCGCGCCAGGGTGGTGGCAAACAAGGCAGCGCCACCGAAGACCTGGTCGAAGTGGTCGAATTGGCCGGCCAGGAATGGCTGTTCTTTCGAGGGTTTCCGATTGACGTGGCGGTAATTCGCGGCTCGGTGATCGACGAAGACGGCAATCTCAGTCTCGAAGACGAGGCCATCGACGGCGAAATGCTGGCGATGGCGATGGCGGCCCATAACTCGGGAGGCAAGGTCATCGCCCAGGCCCGTCGTCTCGTCGCGCGGGGAAGCCTGGCCCCGCGGCGGGTCAAGGTGCCCGGGGCGATCATCGATCTCGCGTACCTCGATCCTGACCAAACCCAGACCTACCTCACCGAATTCTCACCCTTCTACGCCGGTCAATTGCGCCCGCCTTCCACCGCGTTCAACCCCGCCAGTGCCCCGCCCTTGCCCGACATTCGGAAGGCGATTGCTCGCAGGTCGCTCCTCGAGTTTCGACCGGGTGACATCTGCAACCTCGGCTTCGGAATCTCGCAATCGATCGGGGCCATCGCCGCCGAGGAGGGAGTGGCCGATCGACTCGTGTTGACAGTCGAGCAAGGGATTTTCGGAGGGGTTCCGGCCGCGGGCCAGGACGGTGGGGCCGGAGTCAACCAGCAGGCGATCATCGATCAGCCATCCATGTTCGACTTCTACGACGGAGGCGGTCTCGACGTCGCTTCGCTGTCCTTCGCCGAAGTCGATGCGGAAGGAAACGTCAACGTCCATGCGTTCGAAGGACGCCTACGGGGAGCAGGCGGCTTTCCCAACATCTCAGCCCGAACCCGACGACTTTGTTTCGTGGGGACATTCACGGCCGGGGGGTTCTCGGCTGACCTCAGCGGCGGTCGCCTGGTGATCGCGAACGAGGGTTCGACGCCCAAGTTCGTTCCCAGGGTGCGGGAGGTCACCTTCTCGGCGCGGATGGCGCGGCTCCGTCATCAACAGGTTCGCTACATAACCGAGCGGGCCGTCTTCTCTCTCGAGGACGACGGAGTGACTCTCATCGAAGTGGCCGACGGAATTGACGTCGAGCAAGACGTCATCGCCAACATGGGCTTCAGGCCCCGCATCGGAGCCCGGGTAGGCCGAATGGATCCGAGAGTCTTCGGGGCAGGCTTGATGGGCCTGGCCTCCGACTTCGATCGGGCGACAGAATGAGCCCGGCCCTGGTGACGACCTCGCTCGGTTCCGTTGCGGTCCTCAGGCTCGACAACCCTCCTCTCAACCTCGTCACTCTCGAATTGACCGAAGCCCTCGATGCCGCGTTGAGCCGCATCGAAGCCGACCCGTCGGTCCGGGCAGTGGTCGTGGCGGGGGCGGGAGAGCGCGCTTTTTGCGCAGGATCCGATGTGACTGAGTTCGAAGCGCTCCGGGGCAGGGTGGGTGCAGGCAAGCTGGTTCGTGAGAACGAGGTCTATGACCACCTCGCCGGGCTGGAGGTTCCAACCGTGGCCGCTATCGAGGGCGATGCCCTCGGCGGAGGGCTCGAATTGGCGATGTGCTGTGACCTGCGGGTGGCATCGGCCCGAGCCCGCCTCGGGATGCCGGAGCTCAGACTCGGGGTCATCCCCGGTTCCGGCGGAACCCATCGTCTCCCGGCCCTGGTGGGGCCGGCCAAAGCCAAGGAGATGATTCTGTTGGGCTTGCCGCTCTCGGCGGATGAAGCCAAGCGAATCGGTCTGGTCAACGAAGTAGTCCCGGTAGGAGCGGCCGAGGCAGTTGCCATGGAGTGGGCCGGAATAATTGCCACCCGGGGCCCCGTGGCCGAGCGCGAGGCCAAACGCGCCATCGATGCGGCCGGGTCGCCCGGTGCGGCGGATGAGGCGCTACGGGCATCGGAGCGTGTCTTTCAGACCGAAGACATGCTCGAAGGAGTTCGGGCTTTCAAAGATAAGAGGGCCCCCGATTTTCAAGGCAAGTGATCGGGGTCAACAGACCCTGCCGACGAGACAGGAGCGAGCATGAGTGGAGCCGACCGATTCGGGGTATTCCTCCCATCATTCATTTGGAGCGAAGACGGCCCCGACCGGGCCCGCGGGATCGTCGACTTCGCCCGCCAGGTCGAGGACTATGGCTTCGAATCGATCTTCATCACCGACCACCTCCTGGCTGCGAGGCAGTTCTATTCCGTCTCGTTCCTCGAGCCCATCTCGACCCTTTCACTCGTGGCCGGCGTCACGCAGCGGGTGAAGCTGGGCACATCGGTGATGGTGGTGCCCATCAGGGAGCCGGTCTTGCTGGCCAAGCAACTTGCCACCTTGCAATTCCTGTCCCAGGGCCGGCTGGTGCTGGGAGCCGGCATCGGTTGGTACCCGCCTGAGTACAAGGCCACCGGGGTGAGCAAGTCCGAGCGCGGGCCCCGGACCGATGAGATCCTCGACATCATCATTCCGCTCCTCGAAGGTGAACAAGTCACTTATCACGGGAAGTTCTATTCGATCGATGACGTGATCATCGAGCCGCGTTCGGCCCAGCGGCCGCCGATCTGGATCGGCGGCGGGTCCCAGTTGGCCGACCCGGGCTCGCCGGACCTGCCGAGGTTCGTCGATGCCGTCAAGGAGCGCATATTGAGGACCGAGGGCTGGATCCCCCGGCCCACGTGCCCTCCGGAAGACATCGCTCGCGACTGGGCGGAATTGCAGACTTACCTGCGGGAGCATGGAAAGGACCCCGCTTCCCTGACGATCGCTCACGAGAACTTCGTGCACGTGGTCCTCACCCAGGATCCCAAGAAAGCGCGCGAGGAACAACACCGGGCGTTCTTGCGGGTCATGAGCGATGCCCGGGGCCCTGAATATCTCGAAAAGGTCTACCTATTCGGAACCCCCGACGAGATCGTGGGCTCCCTGCAGGCCCGGGCCGATGCCGGGGTTCAGCGCTTCATCCTTCACACCATGACTCCCGACCCGGCGCAACTGGAATCGTGGCTGACCGAGATCGTCCCCAACGTCCACTTTCCCACTGCGGGTTCGGCCTGACCAGGGCGCCCGATTCCGTAAAGAAGCCAATGCCGTGAAGAAAGTTGCGCTCATCGGTCGGCCCCTGCGGCGGCGCCACTCCGAGTTAATGCACAACGCCGCTTTCCAGCATTTCGGCATCGATGCCAGATACGAGTTGCTGCCGTTGGAGCCCGAGGCTCTCGACGATTTCTTTGCCCGGGCCCGGGGCGACGATTGGCTCGGTTTTCAAGTCACCTCACCGTACAAGACCGAAGCGCTGCGGAGGTGTGATCGGGTCGACCGCGCCGCAGCCGGCGTCGGCGCCGTCAACTCGGCGGTTTCCGTCGGGGGATCGATCGAGGGCTTCAACACCGACCTCGATGGTTTCCTCGGGTCCGTAACCTCCGACCTGGGTGCCAACCTCGCCGGGGCGACCGTGGTCGTGGCCGGAGCGGGAGGTGCCGCCCGGGCGGTGGTGGCAGGGTGCCTGAACGCCGGAGCCGACCGGATCATCGTGGCCAATCGGACGCCGGCCCGCGTCCGTGACCTGGTCGCAGCCTTCGACACGCCGGAAGTGAGCGCAGTCGAGCTGGCATCGGACGCCATGCAGGCAGCGCTCGCTGCGACCGACCTGGCTGTCAACGCGACCACCGTCGGCATGACGACACGGGGCCTCCCTTTCGACGTCAACCTCCTTCGGGCGAATGCATTGGTCTTCGACCTGGTCTACATCCCGGTGGAAACCGAACTCGTTCGAGCTGCTCGTGAACGGGGTCTTTCCGCGATGGGAGGGGCGGGCATGCTGGTTCGCCAGGCCGAAGCAGCGTTCCGGCGCTGGACCGGACAGACCGGTGCCGAACAGATCATGCGAGATGCAATCGCGGATCTGCTGGCCTCGCCGGAACGGGCCGAGATGCCATCGTGAACTCGATCGAGCTCATCGGCGAGAACGGGCAGCCTTTCGAATGGCGGCCCGGTGGCCGCTCGGTCCCGGCAATCCCCAGGTCCCGGTTTGTTACACGGCGGGTCTTCGCGGCTGCCCACGTCGTCGCCGACCCCGTCACCTCGACAGTGGATTGGAAGGCAACTATGGCCTTCCGGCATCACCTCTGGCAGCTCGGATTCGGAGTGGCCGAAGCGATGGACACGGCACAACGCGGCATGGGCCTGGATTGGGCGATGGCGCGGGAACTGATCGTCCGAACCGCCGGCGAGGCCGACGCGAGCGACGCACCGGCGGTCTACGGCGCCGGCACGGATCAACTTCCGGAAGGAGCCACGGTCACGGTCCCGGCTGTGATCGACGCCTACCGGGAGCAGGTGAGGCTCATCGAAAGTGTCGGCGGCATGGCGATCCTGATGGCGTCGCGGGCACTGGCATCGATCGCGATGTCGGCAGAGGACTATCTGGAGGTTTACGGAACGATCATCAGCGGGGCCGAAGGGCCGGTGATGATTCATTGGCTCGGCGAGGTTTTCGATCCCGCCCTGGCCGGCTACTGGGGTTCGCATGATCCCGGCACCGCCCTCGAAACGGTGCTGACGCTGGCCGCGGCTCACCCGGATCGGATCGACGGAGTCAAGATCTCGCTCCTGGATGACAGGCTGGAAAGGTCGATGCGGGCCGGGCTGCCCGCGGGCGTCCGAACCTACACCGGTGACGACTTCAACTTCGTCGACATGATCCTGGGGGACGGGTCCGGTCATTCCGATGCTCTTCTTGGTGTGCTCGACCCGATTGCACCGGTTGCCGCGGCCGCCTTCGAAGCCCTCGATGCTGGAGACCGCGAAAGATTCCGGACGCTCCTGGATCCCACGATTCCCTTCGCCCGCCACCTTTTCAGCGCCCCGACCTACCACTACAAGACGGGGATCACCTTCCTGGCTTTCCTGAACGGGCACCAAAACCATTTCCGGATGCTGGGCGGAGGTGAAAAAGCCCGGTCGATGGCCCATCTCTCCCGCCTGCTGGTGCTGGCCGACGATGCGGCCCTGCTGGTGGATCCGGACCTCGCCCTCCAGAGGATGAGCCACCTCTTAGCTATGTCTGGATTCGAGTAGCCACGGGCCCAACCCATGCGGTATCGTCGGCAGCAATCGTTTGCGATCCATCGGCCCTCGAGGTGCGTATGGACTCAAGCGATTCTGATAAGAGGAGGAAGAATGCGAATGGAGCGCAGAAGCTCAGGGCGGGCGCTGCTCGTGGCCCTGGCTCTGGTCGGGGCGGCCTGCACCGGCAGCGACACCACCGACACGACCGACACCACCGGCGATACGGGGACCACGGCCACGACGGAAGGGACCGCCACGACCGAACCGGACGTGACCGAAACCACCGGGGCTAGTGGAGTCCCCAACCCTGACGTCTTCGTGCATGCCGCCGACGACGAGCCAACGAGCCTCGATCCTGCCCAAGTCGAACCGGGTGAGGGTGGCGAGACCATGATCCTGCAGGTGTACGAACGTCTCGTGGAGATCGCACCGGACGGGCCCGATCTTCTGCCCGGCCTCGCCACCGAGGTGCCCTCCAGCGACAATGGCTTGATCTCCGAAGACGGTATGACCTACACCTTTCCGATCCGGGAGGGTGTCGTCTTCCACGACGGCAGCCCTTTGACGGCCGATGACGTTAAGTACTCGTGGGACCGGGCGTTGACGATGGACCTGCCGGAAGGCAACGCCGGGTTGCTGGCCGACACGGTGGCCGAGACCGCGGTCGTCGACGAGTTCACTTTTGAAGTCACACTCCAACAGCCCAACGCCGCTTTCCTGACGACGGTCGTGCCTTCGTCGGTTGCGTCGATCGTGAGTCAGGTTGCGGTCGAGGCCAACGGTGGCGTCGAGGCCGGTGTGCCCAGCGAGTTCATGGCCACCAACCCGGTTGGCACCGGCGCCTATCGCTTCCTCGCCTGGAACCGGGGGGAGAACCTTCAGTTCGAGGTCTTCCCGGAGTACTGGGGCGAACCGGCCGCTCTGGACCTCCGCATCGACGTAGTGCCCGACCCCGATGTCAGGGTCCTCGGCCTGAGGGCCGGCGACTACGACATGATCGAGGCCGATCCTTCGTTCGTACCCGATTTGGAAGGGGCCGAAGGCGTGGTGATCTACGCCGAGGACTTCCTGCTCGAGCCGATCCACATCGGATTCAATCTGAATATCGCCGAAGGATCGCTTCCGCCCGAAGACACGATTCCTACCGATTTCTTCCACGATCCGTTGATTCGCCGGGCTTTCAACTTCGCCTTCGACTATCAGGCGTTCATCGACGGCGCGCTCGGTGGCTACGGGGCCCCGGTGCCCCATTACTTCCCGCAAGGGATTCTGGGCTACTCCGAGAGCGCTCCTGTCTACGAGCAGGACCTGGCTCAAGCCGAGGCTCTGTTCCGGGAGGCAGGCGTGTGGGATGAGGGCTTCACCGTCTCGGTCATCGCCGAGGAGGCCAACCTCTTCGAGGTGGCCGCTCTGGTGCTGAAGGATTCTCTCGAGGGTCTGAATCCGAACTTCTCGATCCGGGTGTTGGCCCTGGCCGAGGCTCAGTTCGACGAGGCCCACGCCGCCAACCCCATCCCATACGCGATGTGGGTGAAGAACGCCGATCCTTACGGCGATCCCCACGCGTTCATGGCGGACTACATCCACCCGGATGGCGCCTGGGGGGAGGTTCACGGGTTCCGCAACGGGTACGAGGATCCCGACCTGATCGCCTCGTTGATCGATGAGGCTTCGATCGAGACCGACACCGATGCCCGCGTTGCCATCTACGAGCAACTGGCCCCGTTGCTCTACAACGACCCGATGTGGATCATCGCCTCCAATGAAGTGGCGTTGAACGCTCACCGGGATTGGGTGCAGGGCTTTGTGATGAACCCGTTGTGGCCGCGGCCCAGCATCAAGTTCGCACTATTGAGCAAGTAACAGTCGGGACCGCGAACGCTCTGGAAAAGGAGTTGGTGATGGGGATAGGTATTGTCGCCTATCCCCATCCGGCCTAATCGATGCAGATCCGCGATTACATCCTCCGGCGACTGATGGTCCTTCCGATCCTGGTTGTCGGCACTTCGATCATCGTCTTCACCCTCACCAGGATCGGTGGATCGCCGATCGGCATCTACCTCTCCCACGAGATGACGCCGGACGAAGTGGCGGAGCTCGAAGAGCGCTTCCACCTCGACGACCCCCTCCCGGTCCAGTATTTCTACTGGGCGGGCGGGGTGCTCACCGGGGATCTGGGGTGGTCGGGGGTGGCGGCCGCACCCGTGACCCAGGTGTTCCCCGACAAGCTCGGGGCGACCATGGAGCTGGCAACGGCCGCCGGCGTGGTCGCGGTCATCTTCGGGATCGGGCTCGGGACCTTCGCCGGGGCCCGGCGCAATCGGCTGCCCGACCATGTCGCCCGGGTGTTCTCCATCAGCGGTGCCAGCATGCCCGTCTTCTGGTTTGCCATCGTTCTACTCATCGTCTTCTGGGTCTACCTCGGGTGGTTTCCGACCGGGCGCTCCGACCCCGAGATCTTCGGTCGCATTGCCCATCCCACCGGGCTGTACACCCTCGATTCGCTGCTGGCCGGCGACCTCGGGGCGTTGCGGGATGCCCTCTGGCACCTGACGCTGCCGGCTCTCACCCTCGGCTACGGCACCATGGCCCTGATCGCCCGGATGATGCGCTCCTCGCTCGTCGAGGAACTGGGCGAGGACTATGTGGATGCCGCTCGCGCCAAAGGTCTGCCCGAACGTTTGGTCCTCCGGCGCCATGCCCGGCGCAACGCTCTCATCCCGACGGTGACGGTCATCGGGCTCAGCTTCGGCTTCCTCCTGCAAGGCACTGTCGTGGTCGAAATCATCTACCGGTGGCCCGGTCTCGGGCGATGGATGGCCGACGCGGTACTACGAGGCGACCAGGCAACGATCATGGCCTATGTGCTCTTCACCAGCATCTTGTTCCTCCTGGTCAACCTCGTTGTCGACGTGATGTACGCCTACCTCGACCGCCGGGTCGTGCTGGGTACTTGACATGGCAGATGTAGCGCGCGCCCCGATACGGGTTTCGTTCGGAAGCAGGCTGGCGGTTAGGACCCGGCGGCTGGCTGAGGTTGCTCGGGAAGTTCTGCGCAACCCCACCACCGTGATCGGCCTGGTGGTGATCATCGCAATGATCGGCCTGGCCCTGCTCGCCCCGGTCCTGACCGAACCCAACACCCCCGATCCCTATCAGATGCCCCGGGATTGGGGAGCCCTCAACGAACCGCCGGGCAGTCCCGGCTACCTCCTGGGGACCACCGCCCACGGAGGCGACGTCCTGTACGGAGTCATATGGGGGTCGCGCACCTCGTTGCGACTTTCGATCGTCGTGGTGGCGGTGACCGTCACCATCGGATTGATCGTCGGCAGCCTCGCCGGATTCCTGGGCGGCAAGGTGGATGAGATCCTGATGCGGATCGTCGACGTGTTTCTGTCCATCCCGGAATTGATCTTCGCCCTTGCCATCGCCGCAGTTCTCGGGCCATCGTTCGGCAACATCATCCTGGCCCTGGCCGTGGTCTTCTGGGTCAAATACGCCCGGATCATCAGAGGCCAGATCATCCACGTCAAGCAGAACGACTACGTCGACGCCGCCC
>DATEEG010000372.1:0-2548 GCA_035281305.1 Acidimicrobiia bacterium
GGCAGGAGGCTCACGGCTGCGTTGTTCAAGGCCGCCGCGGCGGCGTCGGTGCGCGACCAGGAATCATCCGGACTCCTCGCTGAACTTGGGTTCCACGGCGTGCCGGTGACCGCCGATCCCGTTTTCCGGATGACCGCGGACCGAAAAGTCGGGCTGAAGATTCTCGCCAACGAGCACGTCCCCGAAGGAAAGACGCTCATCGCAGTCGGGATTCGCTCCTGGGCGGGGGATGGCTTCGTCGCCGGCCTGGCCGAACAACTCGACCGTTTGATCGAAGCGCACGACGCCCGTGTTGTCTTCGTCCCGTTCCAGACGTCGCCTCGCCGCGCCGAAAACGACCCGGCGGCAGCTTTGCGAGTATTGACCGCAATGAACAGGCGCTCCCGCGCCGCCATCCTCCGCGGCACGTACACGCCGGAAGACAAGATGGCAGTGCAGTCGGCAGCCGATGTCGTCATCGCCATGCGGCTCCACTCGGTGATCATGGCCGCAGCTTCAGGGGTGCCGGTGGTCGCCCTGGCATACGACCCCAAAGTGGTCAGCACCATGAAGGCTCTCGGGGCCGACGGGATGACACTCGATTTGGACGAGGTGGAGACGCTGGCCGAGAAAGTAGGAGAGGCGATGGCCGACTCCCGATATCGCAGCACCATTCACGCCGTGGGATTGGTAGACAGGGCCCGTCTCAATGCCCGGGTCCTCACCGATGCTCTTGAACGGCACCGGCCTGATGATGATCCGGTTAGTCGGGAGGCGGCGTCGCTGGCTCTCCGTCATCTGGAGATCGGCGCCCTGCTCCAGGACCAGGAGGTACTGACAGCACGGCTGGCCAGGCTCGAGACGGATCGGGACCGCCTCCAGGGGCAGTGGGACCACCTCGTCGGCAGCAGATCGATGCGGGTCGTCAACAGTTGGTGGACAATCCGCAATCGGTTGAAGCGAGATCCTGTTGCGACAGACCCCGATGCGGAGTTTCGGCGTCGATACGAAAGAGAACTCGACGAGATCCTCGACACTCACAAGGACGCGGCGGGGATCGTGATCTATCCGCCCACGATCGGATGGGCTGCGCAACTGTTTCAGCGACCGCAGCAAATGGCCCGGGCGTTCGCCCGGATGGGATACCTCACGTTCTTCGGGGTTGACTGGGGTGGGCCCGAGGAAGTGAGAGGATTTCGCTACGAGGATGACCGGCTGTGCTTGACCGGTCTGCCCCTCGCCCTTCTGCCCATTCTCGAGCGAGTGCCCAATCCCCTGATGATCTCCTATGTCTACAACTATGAGTTCCGGAAGTACCTCTCGAATCCGACGACGGTCTTCGAGCACATCGACCACCTCGAAGTGTTCGCATCTTCGTTTTCCATGGAGCAACTGGGTTCCTGGTTCGAAGAGGCCGCCGGGAATGCCAAGGTGGTGGCAGCCAGCGCCCGCGATCTCCAGATCGAAATGTTGCCGACGCGACCCGACACGATCTTGTGCCCGAACGGCGTGACCTTCGAGCATTTCGCCGGTTACCGCCCGGGCCCCGTGCCGTCCGATCTCGAGCGCATCTTGAACCGGGGACGGCCCGTCGTCGGCTACTACGGGGCTATCGCCGAGTGGGTTGACTACGACCTCCTCGACTTCGCCGCCGAACGACTTCATGACTATTCGTTCGTCTTCATCGGTCCCAACTATGACAAGACCATGGACAACGCTGCAGTTTTCCGGCGAGAGAACGTGTGGTGGCTGGGGCCGAAGAGCTACGTCGCCCTACCGGGTTATCTCCACCACTTCTCCGTGGCGACTATCCCCTTCAAGGTGAACGACGTGACTCACAGCGTGTCGCCGTTGAAGCTGTTCGAATACATGGCCGGTGGTAAGCCGGTGGTAACAACGGCGATGCGAGAGTCCCAGCACTACGACAACGTCCTGATTGCTCACGATCCCGAAGAGTGGGTCAAGCTGATTGTGGACGGTGTTTCGCTGGATCGCGATCCGTCCTTCGTCGCAGGCCTGCAAAGAACCGCCCGCGCCAACACCTGGGAGCAACGAGTCGGGACTCTGATAGACGCGGCGTCGAAGCAGCGCTAGCCCGTTGGTTGAGATCCGACACGGGGCTGGCGGTGCCCCTCCACCCCTGGCCGTTTAATCGGCAGCCAGCCTTGCCTTCCCCCCACCGGTGCGGGGACAAACCCGAACGTTGTCCCCCGGTTCCGGTTCCTGGTGGCATACGGGCACAATTGGGGACGATGCGTGTTTCGGTGATTGTCCCGGTTCTCAATGAGAAGGACAATGTGCGGCCTCTCGTAGAGGCATTGTTATCGCAGACCCGGGCCCCGGATGAGGTGGTCATCGCCGACGGGGGATCCGACGACGGAACCCGGGAGATCCTCGACGATCTGTCACAGCGTCATCCCAGCTTGAGAGTGGTCGAAGGTCCCGGTGGGATCTCGGGGAACCGGAACGCTGCCATCAAGGCGGCAACCGGGGAGGTGATCGCCTGCACCGACGCCGGTTGTCTACCGGAGCCAGGGTGGCTCGAAGCTCTGGCCAAGCCATTCGAATC
>DATEEG010000373.1:0-7055 GCA_035281305.1 Acidimicrobiia bacterium
CGAATCGGTGAAGGGGCCGCCATGATCCGCACCAAAGGTGAGCCCGGGACCGGCAACGTCGTCGAAGCGGTAACCCACATGCGTGCCGTCACCGGCGAGATCGGTCGCTTGACCCAGCTCGGCGAGGAGCAGTTGATGGCCACCGCCAGAGACCTCGGCGCGCCGTATGACCTGGTGAAGGAGGTCCACGAGACGGGCAAGCTTCCGGTGGTGAACTTCGCCGCCGGTGGCATCGCCACTCCGAGCGACGCGGCATTGATGATGGCCTTGGGCTGCGACGGGATCTTCGTCGGTTCGGGCATCTTCAAGAGCGACGATCCTTCCGGGTTCGCCCGGGCCATCGTGGAAGCGACCACCTTCTGGGCAGATGCCGACGTAGTGGCGAAAGTGTCGCGGGGCCTCGGGGAAGCCATGGCCGGTCTCGAGATCGACAAGATTCCCGCAGGCGAGAAGATGGCGGAGCGGGGCTGGTGAGACCATGGCGGCAACCGGGGTCCTTGCTCTTCAGGGAGACTTCCGCGAGCACCTGAACATGCTTCGACAGGTTGGTACCGACCCGATTCCGGTGCGGACTCCGGCCGAATTGTCCGAGGTCGAGGCATTGGTGATTCCGGGCGGGGAGTCGACCACCATCGGAAAACTGGCCGATCGCTTCGGGCTCATCGAGCCGCTGCGGACGCGAATCGAAGCCGGGATGCCGGTTTACGGGACCTGCGCGGGTCTGATCTTCCTCTCGGCGGCGGTGACCGAGGGTGAACAACACCTCCTGGGAGTCCTTGACGCTGTGGTCCAACGGAACGCTTTCGGTCGTCAGAACGAATCCTTCGAGCAGGATCTGGACATCGTCGGCTTCGAGGCTCCGTTTCGGGCGGTCTTCATCAGAGCTCCGTGGGTGGCGAAGCTGGGCGACGAAGTCGACGTGCTGGCTACGATTGACTCGCATCCGGTGATGGTCCGCCAGGGCTCGATCCTGGCATCGTCGTTTCATCCCGAGTTGACCGACGACACCCGGATTCACCGCATGCTGGTCGATCTGATCTAGAGGGAAGAGATGTCCGGACACTCCAAGTGGGCGACGATCAAGCGAAAGAAGGCCGCGACCGACTCCAAGCGCGGGAAGCTCTTCGCCAAGTTGATCCGGGCCATCGAAGTGTCCGCCCGCCAGGGAGGCGGCGATGTCAACGCCAATGCGACGCTGGCGGCAGCGGTGGCGAAGGCCCGGGCCAGCGCCGTTCCTCTCGACAACATCGAGCGGGCCATCCAGCGGGCCACGGGTGAGGCCGACACCGCCAACTACGACGAGGTTTGGTATGAGGGCTATGCGGCCGGGGGAGTCGGGGTCATGGTTCAGGCACTGACCGACAATCGCAACCGGGCGGCGTCGGATATCCGGGCAACCTTCAGCCGCAACCACGGCAGCCTCGGAGAACCAGGCTCTGTCGGCTACCTCTTCGAGAAGAAGGGATACATCGAGGTCAACGGCTCCGAGGATGAGGTCCTGTTGACTGCCCTCGACGCTGGAGCCGAGGACGTCCGCGACACCGGTGACGGGTTCGAGGTCATCACCGCGCCGACTCATCTGTTTGCGGTGCAGCGGGCGCTGGTCGCCAGCGGCCTGACCGTCACAACCGCAGAACTGACTCAGATGCCCCGCACGAGCGTCGCGGTCGACGCCGGCAACGCCGGGAAAGTCTTGCGGTTGGTCGATGCCCTCGAAGATCTCGAAGACGTGCAGGCCGTGTACGCCAACTACGAAGTCGCCGACGACGTGATGGCCGCCCTGGCAGCCGAGTGAGGACCGCATAGCTCTCGCCGCCGAAACGGCATGCCGCCGTACCGCGGTTCACGAAGGTAACCTCCGTACACATGTTCGTATTGGGGATCGATCCAGGGCTGACCGTCACCGGGTACGGGTTGGTACGCAGGACCCGCACTCTGGAGGCGGTCGCCGCCGGTGTCATCCGCACGGATAACCAGGCCGAAACCTCGACCCGGCTCTTCGAACTGCATCGCATGCTGACGGCTCTGATTGCCGAACATCGCCCCGAAGTGGTCGCCATCGAGCAAATCTTCACCAACCGCAACCGTCATTCCGCCATCGGAGTCGGCCGTGCCGCCGGGGTGGCAATGCTGGCGGCCGCTCAGGCGGGCCTCCGGGTCCACGAGTATGTCCCGACCATGGTCAAATCGGCGATCACCGGTGACGGTCGAGCGGATAAAGAGGCGGTCCAGCGAATGGTGGCTCGTCGCCTCAATCTGGCCGAGCTGCCCCGTCCAGTCGATGCAGCCGACGCTCTGGCGGTGGCTGTCTGTCACATCCAATCGCTGACGGCGGTTCTCGATCGTGCAGGTGCCAGATGAGGAGTGCCAGATGAGGAGTGCCAGATGATCGGGCGCCTCCGCGGAACCCTCGCCGGACGCTCCACGGCGGCGATTCTCATCGATGTCGGCGGAGTGGGCTATGAGGTCCTGGTCAGCCCCCGCACCCAGGCCGAGTTGCCCGGGACGGGCGAAGACGTCGTGGTTCATTGCCATCTGCACGGGCGGGAAGATGGAATAGCTCTTTACGGTTTTCCCACTGAAGCCGAGCGCAACTTGTTCCGGGTTCTCATCACTGCCACCGGAGTCGGCCCGAGGCTGGCGCTGGCAATCCTGGGAACCATGACGGTCATGGAGGTCAGACGGGCCGTCGCCGCCGAAGACGTCGACGCCCTGACCGTGGTGCCGGGGATCGGCAAGCGATCCGCTCAAAAACTCGTCCTGGAGTTGAAGCCGAAACTCGAGGATTCCGAGGCCGACGTGATCGAAGGGTCCGGCGCCACTGCACAACTTCGCCAGGCTCTCGAGAGCCTGGGATATTCCAGTGTCGAGATAAGGGACGTGTCATCGAGGGTCGATCACTCCCTCCCGGTGGCCGAGCAGATCCGGGCAGCCCTGCAGGCTTTGTCGAGACGGTGATCTGTGAGGGAAGACTCGATACTGAACCCTGTGTCGCCCGAGGACGATCTGACGCTGCGGCCACGACGACTCGGTGACTTCGTCGGACAGGAAAAGGTCAAGAACCGCCTGCGGATTTCGATCGAGGCGGCGAGAACTCAGAGCCGCCCTCTCGACCACGTGCTCCTCTCGGGACCGCCCGGCCTTGGCAAGACCACCCTGGCCGGCATCATCGCTTCCGAGATGGGGGTGGACCTCCGGATCACCTCCGGACCGGCGCTGGAACGGCCGGGCGACCTGGCGGCGATCATCTCCAACCTCGAGCATGCCGCAGTGTTCTTCATCGACGAGATCCATCGCCTGCCCCGGACCGTCGAGGAGGTGCTCTACGCAGCGATGGAAGATTTTCAACTCGACATCGTCCTCGGCAAAGGTCCTTCCGCCCAG
Source organism: Acidimicrobiia bacterium (assembly GCA_035281305.1). Classification (GTDB taxonomy): domain Bacteria; phylum Actinomycetota; class Acidimicrobiia; order Spongiisociales; family ZC4RG35; genus DATEEG01. The sequence goes on from DATEEG010000373.1 coordinate 3,385, forward strand.
TCGATTCGTCTCGATCTTCCGCGCTTCACTCTCGTCGGGGCCACCACTCGTAAGGGCAAAGTGACCGCACCGCTGCGCGATCGCTTCGGAATCGAGGACCGCCTCGACTATTACACGGACGATGAACTCTCCGTGATCCTGCGCCGGTCCGCCCGGATTCTCGAGGTGAAGATCGAGGATGACGCCGCCGACTTGATCGCGGGTCGAAGCCGGGGCACTCCCCGCATCGCCAACCGCCTTCTCGCCCGGGTCAGGGACTTCGCCGTTGCCCGGGCCGACGGCCGGGTCGACCTTGCCACGGCCGGGGAGGCGCTCAAGACGTATGAGGTCGACGAACTCGGCCTGGACAAGGTCGATCGGGCGATTCTGGAAGCGGTCGTTCTCAAATTCGGGGGCGGCCCCGTAGGGCTTTCGACTCTGGCAATCGCAGTCGGTGAAGAGCCCGAGACCGTCGAGGACGCCTACGAGCCGTTTCTGCTTCAAATCGGGCTGCTGCAGCGAACCCCCCGCGGTCGAATGGCGACCGACATGGCGTATCGGCACCTGAATTTGACGCGGGGCGGTCAGGACCGTCTTCTCTGACAACGGTGTGCTGAACGGCGCTCCCTGATGGGCACCCCCACGTCGGACTTCTCCTACGAATTGCCGGCTGCGGCGATCGCCCAGGAGCCTCTCGAACCCCGCGACGCGTCGCGCCTGCTCGACGCCGATGATCTGAGTGACCACACGTTCTCGGACCTTCCGAACCTTCTCTCACCGGGCGACGTGGTCGTGGTCAACCGCACGCGGGTGCGGAATGCCCGGCTCCTCGGGACCAAAGTCGTGGGAGGAGGAAGAGTGGAAGCCCTTCTCCTGCGCCCGATCAGCGGCGACCTCTGGCAGGCCGTCGTCCGGCCGTCTCGCCGGCTCCGCCCCGGGTCGGACCTCGATTTCGGAGCGATCAAGGCGACGATCACAGCGATCTCCCCGCAGGGAACAGTCGAGATCTCCCTGCAAGCCGAAGGAGATCTCGAAGAAGCCATAGCCGCCACCGGCACAGTCCCGCTGCCGCCCTATATCCGCGAACAACCTGGCGACCCCGAGAGGTATCAAACGATTTTCGCCCGGTCGGTCGGATCGGCGGCGGCTCCGACGGCCGGACTCCATTTCACGCCCCGCCTGGTCGAGGCCCTGCGGGCACGATCAGTCGACGTTGTCGATATCGAGTTGAAAATCGGCCTCGATACATTTCGGCCAATCTCTGCCGTCCACATCGAAGACCATCAGATCCATTCTGAGAGCTTGACCATCCCCACGGAGACTGCCGACGCCATCAACGACCGGAGGGGCGCCCTGGTCGCCGTGGGCACTACCGTCGTCCGGTCGTTGGAAAGCCGGACCGAATCCGACGGTCGGGTCGTGCCCGGGAGCGTCGACACCCGCCTCTACATCACCCCGGGGTACCGCTTCCAGGTGGTCGATCGACTCATCACGAATTTCCACTTGCCCGAGACGTCGCTCATCGTCCTCGTGGCTGCCTTCATGGGCCACCGCTGGCGCCACGCCTACGAGACGGCGCTCGGCCGGGGCTATCGGTTCGCTTCTTTCGGTGACGCCATGATCGCCTCGAGAAAAGACGAGGCGTCGTGACTGCACCGGTCTGGTGGGAGGAGAAGGCAGTCGACGGCTTGGCGCGCGCCGGCGTCCTTCACACTCCCCACGGCCCGGTCCTGACTCCCGGGTTCATGCCGGTGGGCACCAGGGCAGCAGTCCGCGGGGTCGACGTTGACGACCTCGCCGCAGTCGGAGCCGAGATGGTCCTGGCCAACACCTATCACTTGATGCTGCGCCCGGGCGCGGCGACTATCGGCCAGATCGGGGGATTGCACACCTTCTGGGGATGGCCCGGACCGATCCTCACGGACTCCGGCGGATATCAGATCTTCTCACTGAGCCCTCGCATCACCGAGTCCGGGGCCGAATTCAGATCGACCTACGACGGTTCCGCGGTGAGCCTGACTCCCGAGGATGCGGTCCGGATTCAAGAGGAACTCGGCCCTGACATCGCCATGGTTCTCGATGTCTGCGTCGGGCTCCCGGCCGCCCCCGAGATCGTTCGCAAAGGCATGGAAGTGACACTGCGCTGGGCCGAGCGATCGCTCCGCCGGCACCGGCGAGCCGACCAGGCCCTCTTCGGCATCGTCCAGGGCGGAATCGATCCCGGTCTCAGGCGGGAGAGCGCCCTCGCTACGGCCGGCCTGGGATTCGCCGGGTTCGGGATCGGGGGGCTGTCGGTGGGCGAGACGCCGGTCGACAGGGCCATCGCCCTCGACGCCGCTCTGGCGGAGCTGCCCTCCGGAAAGCCGAGGTATGTCATGGGCCTCGGCGACCCGACGGGGGTGCTCGATGCCGTCGCCAGGGGGGCCGACCTGTTCGACTGCGTCTGGCCTACCCGCCTCGCCCGCCATGGTCGGGTACTGACCGCCGACGGCGATTTCAACCTGCGCCGGGCCGAATATGGCTCCGATCCCGGACCTCTGCAGCCAGGCTGCCCGTGCTTCACCTGCCAGACGCACAACCGGGCCTACCTTCGTCACCTGCTGGCAGTCAACGAGCTGTCCGCGTTCCGGCTTCTGTCCGTCCACAACCTTCACTACACCCTGAGGCTGCTCCAGGACGCCCGCCTCGCCATTCTCGCCCGCCGGTTCGGAGACTTCACCGCCAGCATCACAGCGGTGCGGAACGGTTAAAGTTCGCAACCCCGTCCGCATCCTTGCGAGGTTTTTGTGAACCCTGGTCTTATTTTGGCAGCCACTACCCCCGCGGCGAGCAGTTCGATGAGCTCGTTCGTCTTTCTCGGTGTGATGGTGGTGGTCTTCTACTTCCTCATCCTGCGTCCTCAGCGTGCCCGGATGAAGAAACAGCAACAGGTGACCGCTTCGTTGGGAGTTGGGGACACCGTCCAGACCATCGGCGGAGTTCAGGGCGTCATTCGGGCCCTGGACGACGATTCCGTCGTTCTGGAGGTCGAGCAGGGAAAGATTCGATTCACTCGTCGGGCGATAGCCAACAAGATCGACACGACGGGCTAGCGTGCGCCGCCGCCTGATCGGTCTTGTGCTGGTGCTTTTGTTCGCCTGGGGGGGCGCAGGGCTCCTGCTGGCCAACGGCATCACTCCCAAGCTCGGTCTCGACCTCCAGGGCGGTACCTCGGTGGTGCTGACCGCGCCGGCCGGGACCGACGAAGAGGTGCTGGAGCAAGCGGTCGAGATCATGAGGGCCCGAATCGAAGAGGTCGGCGGGGTCCAGGAGCCCGAGATCGCGATTTCGGGTTCGGGCACTGTCCTCGTGCAACTGCCCGGGGTAGAAGACGAGCAGCGGGCCCTCGATGCGATCGGCCAGACCGGCCGACTCTCCTTTCGGCCCGTTCTCGATGCGATATTCGGCGACGTGGGCCCGTTGGTGACCACGACCACCACTTCCACTACCACGACCGCCACCAGCACTACCGGCCCGGGCGAATCGACCACGTCCACCACCGCGGCGACAACGACGACCTCCGAACCAGGCCCGACCACGACGACCACGCTTCCCCCCAATGTCGATCCGGTCACGGGTTTGACCATCGAAGACGACCCGACGCAGAGTGCCTACCTTCAGTCCACGACCAGCTTCTTCGGGCAGGCGGTCCC
>DATEEG010000374.1:0-2209 GCA_035281305.1 Acidimicrobiia bacterium
GCCGACACCCTCCAGATCGGGACGCCGGGAACCCGGGGGGCGGCCGCATCGCCGACCAGCAACACCATCGGCTTCCACCCCCGATGTCGCATAGTCTGCAGAGGCTCCAGCCACCTGCCCTCGATCAAGCCGGTCACGACAACGACGCTGGCGCCGAACGGAAGGCCGACCGGATCGGCGAGACGGGCGTCGTCCAGGGTGGCGCTGACGCCGGCGAGTACCTCCAGCATCACCATCAGGTGTCCCTGATCGCCGCCGGGAGCCACCGTGACCCCGGGCATCCGGAGGCCGGCTCGCAAACCCTCGATCGAAACGATGTGATAGAGGATCGAGGCGGCGGCGGTCACGGCCAATTCGACCACCCGGGTGCGACTGGTCCCCAGACCCCGCCGCGTCAGATCCAGGAGCACCACCGTGTCCCGGCCGATTCCGTGTTCGAGCCTCCTGACCAACAGGCTTCCTTGATGGGCCGACGCCGTCCAATGGATCCGCCGGGCCGAATCGCCCGCTGCGTACGGCCTCACACCAACGACACGGTGCGGATCTTCGAACAGGGGGCGAGCCGTCCTCAGGTCGGCGAACGGCGCCCGGGCCGGAAGCCCCAATCGCGCCAGAGGTACGATCTTCGGATACACCACCAGTTTCTCCGTTTCCACCCGGGCGTCCTGGGCGGGGGAAAGTCCGAATGGGTCGCCTGAGACCAGGGTGGCGGGACCGAGCCGGTAGATCCCCCGCCGGGACCCGACCAGTCGAAATCGGCCAGTCCGCTGTTCCCAGGCCCGCAGGCTCGTCGCCCAGCGGAACGATGCCGGCATGAGGTCGAACGGCACCGTCTCGGTGAGCGAGAGCCAGGGAACCGGAAGCCGGCCCCGATTGCTCACCTGGATTTCGACCTCGGCAGTCTCACCATGGAAGATTCGGGCTGGATAGGTCCGCCTTATCTCGATCTGTCGCAACGCCCGATCCGGAAGGAACCGGGCCCCGATCCAGATGACGACCAGTCCCGCCGCCAGCACAAAGAGGGAGTTGACCGCGTAGAAGACCGCGAGGACGGCGGCCACGACCGCGGCGGCGATAACGGCGGTCACGCGCCCGGCATCAAGGATCGGCTCCGACCGGAACGACCGACAGGATGTCGGCGACCACCTGGGAGGACCTGATACCGCGTAGGCGTCCCTCGGGCGACAGGACGAGACGGTGGGCGATCACCGGCGCCGCCAGTTCTTTCACGTCATCGGGAAGGACGTAGTCCCTCCCTCGCACCGCTGCCAGCGCCCGGGCGGCGGCCGCCAGGGCGATGGTGGCCCGCGGGCTGGCGCCGAGGTCTATCGCTTGATGGTTCCTCGTCGCTCCGGTGATGGCGACGATGTAGGCCTCGACCGAGGCATCGAGGTGGGTCGCGGCGGCGAGCCGGGCAAGCTCCATCCAGGTTGAACCCCCATCCCCCCGGGTCGCTTCGAACTGGAATACCGGCTTGACCCGGTTCACCGGATGATCGAGCCCGATCCTGGAGAGGAGCGATTGCTCCTGATCCGGAGAGGGATATCCGAGCGACAGCGACATCATGAACCGATCGAGCTGCGCCTCCGGCAGCGGAAACGTGCCTTCGAACTCGACCGGGTTTTGGGTGGCAAGCACGAGAAACGGCTGCGGAAGCTGGCGGGTATCTCCATCGACCGTCACCTGGCCCTCTGCCATCGCTTCCAGCAGCGCCGCCTGGGTACGTGGTGTTGCCCGATTGATCTCGTCTGCCAGGAGGATGTTGGTGAAGATCGGCCCCGGCTCGAATCGGAACGTCCCGCCCTGTGGATCGAACACTCTCACCCCGGTCACATCATTGGGCAGGAGATCGGGCGTGCACTGGAGACGGCGGAACCCGACTCCCATCGACGCCGCGAAGCTGCGAGCGAGCATCGTCTTGCCGGTGCCGGGAACATCATCGATGAGGACGTGGCCGCCGCACAGCATTGCGATCGCGACGCGTTCGATCTGCGGTCGCTTCCCGACGATGACCTGGCTGACGCTGTCGACGATCGACCCGACGATGTCGGCGAGAGGAACGGCCATCCGCCTATGTAAGCCGGTGGCTCGGAGTCCGACGTCTAGGCAGCCCCGACGATCGGAACGGGTAGTCGGCGAAATCTCGATCGCCACGGACGGGATTCCGGGTGGAGCGGGCGTGAGCCACGAGATGCCAGGAATGCGGCCG
>DATEEG010000375.1:0-2118 GCA_035281305.1 Acidimicrobiia bacterium
CCGGTGACCAGCGTGCCGAGACGAATCCGTGAGGTGTAAGCCGCAAGAGCCGCGACCAGGGTCCATGCCTCGAGGCAAGGTCCCCCCGGGTCGCCGTAGAGGGCAGTGAAATGATCGAAGACCCAGGCTCCGTCGAAACCGGCATCCTCGGCCAGTCGGGTGCGGCTGAGGATTTCATCGAACGTGAGCTGATGCTGGGAAATGTCGAGTCCGAACTTCATCGGGCGAGCTTACGACCGGGTGACAGGCCAAGGATGAGGTAACGGCGCCGTAACGATGGATTTCCAGGCTTCGCCGGGTGGATGCCGCAGTGGAGAGCGGTGGTGCCGAGCTTTGGTCCAGGGCGGCTCTCCAGCAACTCGACTGGAGCGACCGGTACCTTATGGTTTCGTGTATGCGGTACTGGCTCTACAAATCCGAACCCGGGGTTTACGGGATTGATCATCTCGAACGTGACGGGACCACGATTTGGGACGGCGTGCGGAACTACCAGGCACGCATCAACCTCAATGCCGCCGCGGTGGGTGACCAGCTTTTCTTCTATCACTCCAGCGCCGATCCCCCCGGGATCGCCGGTCTCGCCGAGGTCGTGGAAACAGGTGTCATAGACCCGCTTCAGTTCGATCCTGATTCGAAGTACTACGACCCGACGAGCACGCCCACCGAGCCCCGGTGGATCACCGTTCGTGTGAAGTTCGTCGAGAAGTTCCCCGTCTTCCTGCCCTTGGATCTGCTCCGCCGATCATTCACCGTCGACGAGCTCGTAACGCTGCGGAAGGGCAACCGGCTTTCGGTGACACCCGTCGCCGATGCCACCGCCCGGAGACTTCTGGCGATGGCACGCGGTTGATCAGACGTCGAGGAGATCGGCGAGAAGATCGGCCGAGCGAATGCCGTAATCGGCGTAACAGTTGTTCATGAGGGCGTGGACCGAATCGGCCTGCTCGGCCAGAGTCCTGATTCGCGGCACCCATTCGGCCATTTCTTCCTTGGAGTAGTCGTAGCGGAAGCGCTCGGCCGCGCTGATGTCCTTCTTCTCCCAGTTCTCGGCATTGCGTCCATGGAATCTGACTTCGGCCACCGGAGCCGTGACCGCCACGACCGGTGGTACCGAGCTCTTGAATCCCTGGGGCTCGTCGACACAGACGTAGGCGAGCTTGTGCCGTTCGAGGAAGTTGAGGGTGTCATCCATGTGCTCCTCGTCAAGCCACCGTCCGTTGCGGAACTCAACCGCGAGCTGGAAGTCCTCGAGATGCTCGGCGACCCACTTCAGGTAGCCGAAACTGCCCCTCGTCGGATATACGAAGGGAGGCAGCTGGAAAAGCACGACTCCCAATTTTCCGGCTGAGTGCAGCGGCATCAGGCCCTGGCGAAACAGCTTGACGGCCTCGGCCTGTAGTTCCCGCGGCAAGTCTCTCATATATATGTTGCGTTTTTCGGCCAACTCGGGGGCGAGCCCCTCGCGGAATTCCTTCCAGAGCGACGATGGCGGTGTCGGGTGCTGGGTCAGCAGGCGGAACGCCTTGATGTCGAAGACGAAGTCGTCCGGGGTTCGCTCCACCCAGAGGCCCGAAGTTCTCTCGCCGGGTGGGGCGTAGTAGGTCGCATCGACTTCGACGATCGAGAAGCGGGAGGCGTAGAAGGCAAGGCGCTCCTCGGCAGTCATCTTCTGCTCCGGGTAGAAGGCCTCCGACGTGGTCAGGGTCGGATCGGTCCACGAGCAGGTCCCGATGCGGATGTCGGTGCCGGCGACCATCACACTTCTACTCGACGGTGATCTCGATCGTGGCGAATACACCACTGAGCCGATCGGTGCGGTATCGAATCTCGTAAGGGCCGGGCTCCGACGGCGCCATAAGGGTGATCGGGCTTCCGTCGATGGTATAGGAGTAGTCCAGATAGGTGGTATCGGCAGCCCCGGCGGGGACGATGGTCAGATAGTCACCGGGTCCGTTGGGCCCGCTCCAAGTCACCTCGAAGGCGCTACCTGCCGCTACTTCGGGCGGTGCTTCGAGAGTGATCTCGAGCGGAGTGACCGAGATCGTGCTGGCAGCCATCGTCGCTGAGTCGAGGCCGCTGACAAATCGGACTTCGAACTCACCGTCCGTCATCGGGGCG
>DATEEG010000376.1:0-9945 GCA_035281305.1 Acidimicrobiia bacterium
ATCTGATCGCACCAAGATCCGGCTGCGTTCACGACCACATCTGCCTCCAGCTCGCGGCCGTCGGCTCCGACGCACCAACGACCACCGCGGTGTTGGAGTGCCGAGACCCGCAATGAGGTGACGATCGTCGCTCCGGCCGCACGCATCCCTCGAACGAACCCCTGGTGGGTTGCGGCCACGTCCAGGTCCCAAGCCTCCGGTTCCCAGACTCCACCCCCGACCATCTCCAGCCGCAGCACAGGCACCAGGGCGACTGCCTCATCCGGCTCGAGCCAGCGGGCCGATCCGCCGGCGCGGCTTCCCTCGAGGAGATGTTCGCTGAGCGAGGCGCTCTGATCGGGTCTGCCAACCCAGAGCGCTCCTCGCTTCGTCAACAACAGATGATCGACCAAGCCGGCGGGCGGACTTTCGAAGAAGCTCCGGCTGGCCCTCGTCAGTGGTCGATTGGCTTGAGCGCCATAGTTCTCGAAGTACAGGGCCGCCGATCGCCCGGTCGAGTGGAAGGCAAGGGTGGACTCCTGTTCGAGAAGCGTCACCTCGGCACCGCTTCGGGCCAGGTGATAAGCCGCCGACACACCGGCGATACCACCGCCGATGACGACGACCCTGGCCGGCATCACTCGCCGGCGAGGTGGGGGATGGCGGGTTCGACGATCCGGCGCAAGTCGGCGTCGGCCGGCAAGGTCCCGTAGATGCGTCCGCCTTCGGACGAGAGGCGCGATCGGACGAAGGCGGCCGCGACTTCGGGGCGGGCGAAACGGGCGAGAAGGCTCGCCTGCCAGGCGAGCGCCAGATGTTCAGTGACGAGGCGGGCTTGGGCCGGAGGTGCCGAGAGGTTTCGGAGCAGTGCGATCGCCCGCGCTCCAGCCTCGTCGATGCGCGGATCGAACCCGGCTCCAAGCGACATTTCGTCGACCAGAGCCTCCACTGAGGCGGGGTTGGCTTGGGCGGCCCGCAGCACGTCCAGTGCAATCACGTTCCCCGAACCTTCCCATATTGCATTGAGGGGCGACTCTCGAAAGAGACGGGGAAGGATTGTCTCTTCGACGAACCCGTTGCCGCCCAGGCACTCGAGAGCCTCATGAACCACCTCTGCGCAACGCTTGGTCACCCAGAACTTGGCGATCGGAGTGGCGATCCTGCGCAGGTCACGTTCGTGCTGGTCGTCAGCGGAGCGATCGAACGCCGTGGCCAGGCGGGTCATGAGCAACGCTGCGGCCTCCGTTTCCACTTCGAGGTCGGCCAGAACGTTGAGCATGGCCGGTTGGTCGATCAGGGCCGAGCCGAATACCCGGCGGAATCGGCAGTGATGGATGGCCTGGCTGACGGCCTGTCGCATGAGGGCGGCGGATCCGGCCACGCAATCGAGGCGCGTGCCGTTCACCATCTCGATGATCGTGGCTACGCCCCGTCCCTCTTCACCAACCTTGCCGGCGAAGGCGCGATCGAACTCGACCTCCGCCGAGGCGTTGGATCGATTGCCGAGTTTGTCCTTGAGTCGCTGGATGCGGATTTCGTTCACGGTTCCGTCGGGTCGGAAGCGCGGGAGTAGAAAACAGGTGAGACCTCCGGGCGCCTGGGCGAGGATCAGGAAAGCGTCGCTCATCGGTGCCGACATGAACCACTTGTGGCCGGTGATCAGGTAGCCATCGTCGGCCGGCACTGCTTGCGTCGTTCCGGCCCGGACGTCGGAGCCTCCTTGCTTTTCGGTCATTCCCATCCCCATCAAGAGGCCGGTCTTCTTCGAAGCAGGTTGAAAGCTCGGGTCATAAGTTCGGGAGAGGACCATGGGCTCCCATAGAGCAGCAAGCTCGGGTTGTTGACGCAAGGCCGGGAGGGCTGCGTAGGTCATCGAGATGGGGCAGAAGTGCCCGGCCTCGATCTGGCTGGCGAGGAACGTCAGCGAGGTCCTGACGAGATGGCCGGCTTTGGGTTGGGTTGGCTCCCACGGAAGGGAGTGGAGGCCGTGACCAACCGAAAGGTCGAGAAGCTGGTGCCAGGCCGGGTGGAACTCGACGCGGTCGATCCTGTTGCCATACCGGTCGTGGCTTTGGAGTTCGGGGGGGTGGCGATTGGCGAGAAATCCCCACTGATAGACCTCGGGAGAGGCGACCCGTCGACCGAATTCGGCGACCAGGTCGACAGCCCAGCCGCCGTCGTCGCGCTCGAGGGCGTCGAGGAGGGTCGGTTCCGCTGCGGCCAGGTCGTACTGGTCGAGCGGGGGCGGCTGATTGAGGACCGCATGAGTGGGGATAGTCACTCCTTGATCTCAGGTGAGGCTAACCAGGACCAGGAATGTCACGCGGAGAGGTAGCGTCGGGCTGTTGAAAGGTGAGCGCCTGCCGGTCGAACCCCCTCCCAGTCTCTTTCGGCTCCCTGACCCCAGGAATGCCGGTACCGATGACGTCGTGGCCGTGGGAGGCAATCTTGCTCCGGGCACCATCCTCTCGGCTTATCGGAGGGGCATGTTCCCCATGCACCTGCCTGACGGTGAATTGGCGTGGTGGTCTCCTGTGGAGCGGGGGGTGATACCACCGGGCCATCTTCAGATCAGCCGGTCTCTTCGCCGTTCCTTGCGGCGATTCCACATCAGCTTCGATCTCGACCCCGAGGGTGTGATCGATGGTTGCGCCGATCCCACCCGGCTTCATGGGTGGATTACAGACGAGATCAAGAGCGCCTACCTGAAACTATTCGAGCTCGGGTGGCTCCATTCGGTCGAAGCCTGGGATGACGACGGGAACCTGGCCGGAGGCTTATACGGGGTGTCGATCGGTGCGCTGTTCGCCGGCGAGTCGATGTTCAGCCGCCAGCGCGATGCCTCCAAGGTCGCGCTGGTCCATCTGGTCGGCCGGCTTTCCCGAGTCGAGCATTACCTGCTCGACGTTCAATGGGTGACGCCGCATCTGGCGACCCTCGGGGCCGTGGGCATCCCCCGGACGGAGTACCTGAAACTCCTCCCGGAGGCGCTGGCGGCAGCCAGCCCATGGGATTCGTCCCGCTTTGGAACATAGGACTGCTCGTCCGGCAGCGGCCACAAAACAGGGTTTGGGGCACGGGTAGAGTCGCAGTGCCTTGGAGGGTGGAATTGTGAGCGGCCCGGTCGTGGCCGGTATCGACTTGACTCCGATTGGCCGGCGGGTGGCCGATCGTGGCCGCATGCTGGCTGAGCAACGCGGTCTGCCGCTGCATTTGGTTTCCGTCAACGAGTCTGCCGCCGAGGCGTTTCTGGACGACGGTCTCGGCAAGCTGCTGCTCGATCAGCATCGCCAGCATCTCGAAGCGGTGGCGGCCTGGTGCCAGAGTCGGACCTCGGTCGAGGTCACCCATGAGACCTTGCGCGGCTCCATTGGATGGGAGCTCGTGCGGGAGGCCAAGCGAGCCTCAATCGTCGTGGTGGGTACCTCGGCAGTCGACGTAGAGCGATGCGGCCCGATTGCGCGCAGGGTGGCGATCATGTCGACCGGCGATGTCCTCGTTGTCCGCCGTCAACCGAGGGCGGGTTATCGGAAGGTTCTGGCGGCCATCGATTTCTCGGTGCATTCCAAAAAGGCGGTCGCCGCGGCCCTCGATTGGTTCCCCGACGCCGAGGTCACGGCCACCTTCTCGCTCCCCGCTCGCTTTGATCCGGCTTTGGCCGACGCCGGGCTTTTCGACGTCGAGGTCGTGGCCGCCAGAGGCAGCCGCCTGCGTCGGGCCGCCGAGCGGATGGAAGAGTTCGTGGCCGAATGGCCGGGACGGGTCAAGCCTCTGGTCGTCGATGGGGCACCGCAGACGGCGATCGACGAAGTGGTCAGGCGGAGGGGAGTGGACCTCGTCGTCGTTGCCAACCGGGGGGCGGGCGCCACGAAGATGATTCTTCTCGGGACGGTGGCCGATGCGGTGCTAGAGGCAATGCCGTGCGATGTGATGGTGGCCCGGGTTCCCGGAGAATTTCGCCGACCCTGAGGCCCGGCTCGCCGTTGTCCCCGCCCTTTACACTTCCCAACCGGGGCCCGTAGCTCAAGGGTCAGAGCAGCGCACTCATAATGCGTCGGTTGCAGGTTCGAGCCCTGCCGGGCCCACAGCGCGCAACAAGATCCCGAGGAGCCGGTGATCAAGACAGACTTCAAGAAGGAGTTGCGGGAGCTATTTGGGCCTCCCGCCACGGACTTTGTTTTGGTGACGGTGCCCGACTTGAGCTTCCTGATGGTTGATGGGATCGGGGATCCCGCCACTGCGCGGAGCTACACGGACGCAGTTGAGGCCCTGTACGCCGCGTCGTACGCAGTCAAGTTCGCGAGCAAGAAGGAACTCGACCGCGACTTCGTGGTTCCCCCTCTGGAAGGGCTCTGGTGGGCCGACGACCCGGCGGCTTTCGTCGCTCGGCAGCGGGACCAGTGGCGCTGGACCATGATGATCATGCAGCCGAGCTGGGTCACCGCATCGATGGTTGCAGCTGCCCTCGAGGCGACCGGTCGCAAGAAGGCGCTTCGTGCCCTTTCCGAATTGAGATTCGATCGTCTCCACGAAGGGCTCTCGCTTCAGATCATGCACGTTGGCTCGTATGAATCCGAAGGCCCGACCCTGGCCCGGCTTCACAACGAGTACATGCCCGCTCACGGCTTCACTTTCAACGGTCCCCATCACGAGATCTACCTGGGCGATCCTCGCAAGACCGTGCCTGAGAAACTCAGGACCGTCCTCCGTCAACCCGTCAAGAAGCTTTGACTCGGGAGGGTCCCCGAGACCACTGCGGTAGCCTCCCAGCCCCATGCCGGCGGACCTGATCATCCACGACGCCCGAATCTTCACCGGTGGCGAACCTTTCGACGGTGCGGTTGCGATCGAAGCCGGACGGATCCTGTCCGTGGGAGCGTGGGCTGACGTTCGCCGCTCCGTTTCCGGGCACACCGAGTCGATCGACGCCGGCGGCGGCCTCCTGACCCCGGGGTTCATCGACGCCCATGTCCATCCCATTTCCGGCGGCCGCAAGCTCCTTAGTTGTTCGCTCCAGGATGCGGCCACGCTCAGCGAGGCAACCGACATGATCGCGTCATACGCCTCGAGTCACCCTGATCGTGAGTGGATCTGGGGAGGCGGGTGGGCCATGGCCTGGTTCGAGCACGGCCTCCCCAGCGCCGCTGCCCTGGATCAAGTCGTCGCGGATCGACCTGTGTTTCTCTACAACCGCGACGGTCATGCCGCCTGGCTGAATTCCAGGGCGCTGGAGTTGACAGGGATCACTGCGAACACAATCGATCCTTTCGACGGGCGGATCGAACGCCTCGCCGATGGTTCGCCCCAGGGAACCCTCCACGAAGGAGCCATGGGGATAGCCGAGGCGATCGTCCCGGAACCGACCCCGGCCGATTGGGAGCAGGCCCTGCTGGCGGGTCAGGAGTATCTGCTGGCTTTCGGGGTCACCGGCTGGCAGGACGCTGACGTGCAACTTCCTCAGGATGCCGCCTACCTCTCCGTCGCCGAACGGGGAGCACTGATCGCCTCCGTCGTCGGTGCTCTGTGGTGGGATCGTCATCGCGGACTCGACCAGGTCGAAGAGCTGATCGGCCGGCGGACGTTGATGGGCCCCCGCTACAGACCGACCAGCGTCAAACTGATGCTCGATGGCGTTGCCGAGAACTTCACGGCGGCCATGCTCGAACCGTATGGCGATGGCACCGGAGTCGCCGGCGACAACAGCGGCATCGACTTCATCGAGCCCGCCAAATTGGATGAGATCGTTACGACCCTCGACCGACTTGGCTTCCAATGTCACTTCCATGCGATTGGAGATCGGGCGGTTCGCAACGCTCTCGACGCGGTCGAGGCGGCGAGGAAGGCGAATGGCGACACCGGGTTGATGCATCACGTCGCCCACATCCAGTTCGTCCACGACGACGACATCAAGCGCTTCCGGCGGCTGCGGGTCGCCGCCAACGCCCAGGCCTTGTGGGCCTGCCATGAACCACAAATGGATCTGCTGACGCTTCCCTTTCTGTCTCCGGGGCAAGCCGCCCGCATGTACCCCTTCGGCCGCCTCCTGCGATCGGGCGCCCGATTGGTCATGGGTTCGGACTGGTACGTGTCGACCCCGAATCCAATGCTGCAGGCCGAAGTGGCGGTGACGCGGAGATCGCCCGGTGACCCGGACACTGCACCGCTGCTGCCCGAAGACTCGCTGAGCCTGGCAGAGGCCCTCGCTGCCTTCACCCTTGGTTCGGCGACCATCAACCGGGTCGACGATCGGGTCGGTTCGATCAAGCCGGGCAACGACGCCGACGTCGTGGTCTTCGACCGTGACCCGTTCCGGGAAGGACCGATCGGTGAGGCTGAGGTGGTGACCACCCTGATACGAGGGAACGTTGTTTACGAGAGGCCGGGTTGAAGCCGTCCGGAGTCTGACGTCTGGCCTCTTCCGGCCTTCCGCCTCCCGCCTTCCGTCTTCCACCTTCCGTCTGATCTACCTGGCGCCCCAGTCGTAGCTCTGTTTTTCGAGCCTCAGATACGTGAAGGCTTCGCTGGCTTCCACCACGGGCATGGTCCGGATCGAACTCAGGACCTGGAGAAAGTGGTCGTTGTCTTCGGCCACGATCTCGGCGAGGAGGTCGAAGCGCCCTGTCGTTATCACCAGATAGTCGACCTCGGGCAGCCGGGCGATCTCGGCCGCTATCGCCTCGAGGTCACCGTTGACCCGGAAGCCGACCATCGCCTGGACCGGGAAGCCCATCTTGGTCGGGTCGGTAACGGCCACGATCTGCATGGCCCCGGCTTCCAACAGCGCCAACACCCGCTGCCGGGCGGCGGCGGGAGACAGGCCGACCGCAGGTCCGAGGTCGGCATATGACATTCGCCCGTCCTCCTGGAGGTGGCGAACGATCGACTTGTCGATCTCGTCGAGGGCGAGAACGGACTTGTCGTTCGCTCTTGCAACCGATCTGGCTGTTACGGTCATCACCTGGCCTCTTTGTTGTTTTGCCGTCGTCGAACCGGCAAGCGATACTGCCGTAGATTTAGCACACGACAAGCGTTTCGATTGCCACCAGGACCCGGATGGACCGATAAATGACAACAACCGCCACCAGTATCCGGCTGATCACCGACGTTCCCGGCCCCCAGAGCCGGGCCATTCTGGCTCGCCGGGACGCCGCCACCCCCCAGGGCAACGCCAAACTGACTCCGGTCAGTATCGCTTCGGCCCACGGTTCGGTTGTCGTCGACGTCGACGGGAACCACTTCATCGACCTGGCCGGCGGCATCGGTGTCCTCGCCGTCGGCCACACCCCCGACCGGGTGGTAGCGGCGCTCCAGGAGCAGGCAGCCAAGCTGATCCACATGTGCGCCATCGTCTCGACCTACGAACCGTTCGTGGCAGTGGCCGAGCGCCTCAACGGCTTGACACCGGGCGACTTCCCCAAGAAGACCGTTCTCATGAACACCGGGGCGGAGGCGGTGGAGACCGCCGTCCATATTGCCCGTTCCCACCAGAAGCGTCAGGGAATCGTGGTCTTCGAAGGCGCATTCCATGGACGGACCAACCTCACGATGTCGATGACTTCGAAGTTCAACCTGTTCAAGAAGGGGTTCGGCCCCTTCGCTCCCGAGGTCTACCGATTTCCCTTCCCCAACGTCTACCGACGTCCGATCGGCATGTCAGAGGAGGCGTTCGTCGATTGGCATATCGGCCTTCTCGATCAGAGCTTCGTCGCGCAGGTGGATCCTTCCCATGTCGCCGCCATCTTTGTGGAGCCGGTGCAAGGGGAAGGCGGCTTTGTGCCGGCCCCCTTCGCCTGGCTGCGGCGGCTGCGAGAACTGGCCGATGAGCACGGCATCCTCCTGGTGGCCGACGAGATCCAGTCCGGGATGGGGAGAACCGGGGCCCTATGGGCCATCGATCACTCCGGAGTCATTCCCGACATGGTCACCACCGCCAAGTCGCTGGCGGCCGGGATGCCGCTGTCGGCTGTCGTTGGTCGAGCCAATGTGATGGATGCCCCTCATCCCGGCGGCCTGGGGGGGACCTATTCGGGCAACCCGCTCGCGTGTGTCGCCGCTCTCGAGGCGATGGACCAGATCAGTCAGCCGTCTTTCCTGGAACGCTCGGCGGCCGTCGGGCAGCGCCTCCGGATCGGACTCGACGAGATCCAGGCCGCGCATCCGGGCCTGATTGGCGACGTCCGCGGCCTCGGTTCGATGCTCGTGATGGAGTTCGTGAAAGACCCGGTTACCAAGCAGCCGTGGGTGGAAGCTACTGCCGCCGTGACGGCCGAGACCGTCAAGCGAGGCGTCATCACGATCAGGGCCGGTCTCTACTCGAACTGTGTGCGATTCCTCCCACCGCTCGACATCACCGACGCCCAGTTGGACGAGGCGCTCGACGTGGTCGGCGCCTCCGTCGACCAGGTCGCCGCGGACTTGGGAGTGTGAGCCGGATATGAGCATGGACTTTCGACAATTCATCGGTGGGGAGTGGACCGGCGCCGCAAACGGTGGCAGTTGGGAGTTGATCAATCCTGCCAACGAAGAGGTCATCGACCTGCTTCCTTTCGGCGACGGGGCAGATGCGGTTGCGGCTCTGGACGCGGCGTCGGCCGCTCTGCCGGCCTGGAGCGACATGACGCCATATCAGCGAGCCGCCATCCTCGAACGGACCGCGGCGCTGATCAAGAGCCGGGCCGGGGAGTTCGCCGAAATCACCACCGCCGAGTCGGGAAAGCCCCTCGACCAGGCCAAGGGTGAGTGGCTGTCAGCACCGAATTACTTTCTGTGGGCGGCGGAGGAGGCCAAGCGTGTCTACGGGCGCGTCATCCCGTCGCGGGTGGCGACCCGGCGAATCGATGTGACTTATCGACCGGTGGGAGTCGTCGGGTTGATCACCGCCTGGAATTTCCCCGTCTACAACCAGACCCGGGCGATCAGTTCCGCACTGGCGGCCGGCTGCACGATCGTCTCACGGCCCAGCGAGTACACGCCGCGGTCGGCCATGCTGATCATGTCCTGCCTCGAAGAAGCCGGCCTGCCCGCCGGTGTTGCGAACCTGGTCAACGGGGAGCCACATCCCATCGGACAGGTGTTCCTCGACGACCCCCGCTGCCGCAAGATCAGCTTCACCGGATCAACCCGGGTCGGGAAGCTGTTGATGGACGGCGCCTCCCGGACCGTGACCCGGCTGGCTCTCGAAATGGGTGGCAACGCTCCGGTGATCGTCTTTCCCGATGCGGGCAACCTGGCCAGCGTCGCGGCGGAAGGGGTCAAGGCGAAGGTTCGCAACGCCGGCCAGGTTTGTGTGGCTCCCCAGCGCTTCTACGTTCATGACGACATCGCCGGCGAGTTCGCCGACGTCGCAGTAGCCACTGCCAACAGCCAGGTCGTCGGGGACGGCAACGATCCGGCGACCACAGTTGGACCGCTCATCAACGCCACCCAGCGTGATCGGGTCGAGCGGATCGTCCAGGAGACCGTCGACCAGGGCGGCCAGGTCCGCGCCGGGGGTCAGCGACTCGAGCGGCGCGGTTACTTCTACCAACCGACGGTGGTCACCGACGTCAAGCCCGGAAGTCCGCTCCATGACGAAGAAGTCTTTGGTCCCGTCATGCCGATGATCGAATTCTCCTCCATCGATGAAGTGATCGAGATGGCCAACTCGACTGAGTACGGGCTGGCCGCCTACCTCCACACTTCCAACATCAACACCGCCCTTCGGGTGTCGGAACGACTCGACTATGGGATGGTCGGAATCAACGAGTGGTATGTAGCAATGCCCGAGGCTCCTTTCGGAGGCATGAAGCAGTCAGGACTCGGCCGCGAATCGGGGCCGGAGGGCGTCTACGAGTACCTCGAGCCCAAGACCCGTCACTTCGGTGGTGTTGCTTGAAGGACCGGCCAATCCGGGAACTGGTGGTCGGGGGCGACGCCGTACACCGGGGCAGCGTCCACGGTGCCGCCTTTCACAACGAGATCCGCCGC
>DATEEG010000377.1:0-12727 GCA_035281305.1 Acidimicrobiia bacterium
AGGATCTAAGGCCGGGTTCAGGTAGCCTCCGCCTTAGCGACTGCTTCCCCCTCGAACTCCGGGAACAGGTCGTGGAGCTCCCCTTCCAACTCGTCCTGCACCGGGCCGACTGCGATGCCGAAGACACCTTGTCCCCGGCGAAACACGTCCACTACTTCGTCGGGGCTGGTGGCGGCGTAGATGGTCGAGCCGTCCGAAAGCAGCGTGACATCTCCGAGGGGCCGCTCCGAGCGCAACTGCTCACGAAGTATCTCAACGGCCTGACGGATCTTCTTCAGGCTCATCCCCGCATCCAAGAGTCGCTTGATGACTTTGAGTTGGACAACGTCTGGGAACGAATACAGACGTTGTGAACCAGACCCGCGCGCGTCCTGAACCGAAGGCTTGATCAAGTCGGTGCGAGCCCAGTAGTCGAGCTGGCGATAACTGATTCCCACCAGACGACACACCAGAGGCGCCCGGTATCCGAGGTGGATCGACATGGCTTCTGTGGTCACGATGGTCCCTTCACGTTACGCACCCCGCGGCATTGGAGACCGCCAATTCGCAGGGGGCTTACAGGTTCGTAATTCCGCTGGTGTCGGCAAGCTAGTGACGGCGACGCCAAGTTGTCAACAACCTGTGGAAAAGACCGCGAAGGTAGTGCGTTTTGCGTTGTGCGTGGTGCATTCAAACCGGTCGACCGGTGTGGTAGGTGAGTTCCGACGCACCACGCACAACGCATCACGCAGAACGGATGCGAAGCGTCCTAGGAGTCCGGATCCTCTGTCAGGAAGTCTTCCACAGTTACGTCTTCGAGCATTTCCCGGAATCGCTCGATTTCCTCTTCCTCGGAGTTTTCCGGGATCTCGATCCCGGCGTCCGTCAGCACCTGGGTCGCCACGAAGACCGGGGCCTGCGCCCTAACTGCCAGGGCGATGGCGTCGGAAGGCCGACTCGAGAGGTGGAAGGATTCCCCAGCTCGTTTCATCACGAGATCGGCGTAGTAGATGTTGTTCCGAAGTTCGACGACATCGACCCGGTCGACCTCTGCTCCGAGCGTTTCGACCACCAGCCTGAGAAGGTCGTGGGTCTGCGGGCGGGGAGGGTCGATTCCTTCCAGGGCCGCTGCTATTGCCTGCGCCTCGGAAGCCCCGATCCAGATCGGTAGGTAGCGGGTGCCGCTGCGTTCACGCAACAGGACGATGGGCGTGTTCGACGGTAGCTCTACACGGACACCGACTATTTCCATAGCGATGCGGTCGCCGTTGCCGCTCATTGACCCAGGTTATCACCGGTTGCCATACACCAACCGGGCCGCTTCGTCCCGGCGCTCCTGAAACCGTCCCAAATCGAGAACGGCCCAGATCGAAGGAAGATTGCGAAACCAGCCATCGTGGTCCAATCCGTAGCCAATGAGGTACTCGTCACCGACCTCGAAGCCCCGGTACTCGATGGGAACCGCCACGACCCGTCGGGGCACCTTGTCCAGAAGGGAAACGGTGGCCACCGAGGCGGCTCCCCTATCGGTGACCATCCTCCTCAGCACCGTCAGGCTCAGTCCGGTATCGACGATGTCTTCAACGATGATCACGTCGCGATTGGACAGGTTCTCGGCTGTGTCGAGGACCACCCGGAGCCTGCCGCCTTCGCCAAATCGCGACAGCGATAGAAAGTCCACATCGACGGGAACTGAAATGTTCCGAACCAGATCGGCCAGGAACGGAAGGGCACCAACCAGCATCGCCACCAGAATGGGACGGCGACTCCGGTAATCCTCGCTGATGGCGGCGCCGAGTTCTGCTACCCGATCGGCAAGTTCGGAGGCCGTGATGACCTCCGTCACCGGGTACTCAGCCCTCACCGGAAAGCCATGCCCAGTACCGCGGCGCCCATGAGAGCGCTTCTCTCCACCCCGGAAGCTCCGACGCACCCCGGTTCTGCACTTCGATCCGAACGGGGGGGGTTGAGTCAGTCGTTAGGAGGCCGGAAGCGGCCAGCCAGGTCAGCGCCTCGATCCGCGCGGCTTGCTGCAACCGGATCGCGGCCAGTGCGTTCTCCGGAGATGGCTGAATCGCACCTTCGGCGAAGCCGTAGTCCAGGAGGGCCGTTGCGTCGGCAAAGTGCCCGCCCACACCTTCGGAGCCCATCACGACCACCAGCAACCTACGACCATCCCGCTCGGCCGCCGCTGCCAGCACCAGCGAAGCTTGCAGGGTGAAGCCCGTTTTGACGCCAATGGCGCCGTCGTAACTATCCAGCAGGCTGTTGGTCGAGGGACCGCCTCGCAAGGTCCCGTCCGGGGCGGTCGGAAAGTCGATCGAGGTCGACCGCACCATTGCCGCAAGTTGGGGGTTGGCCAGGATTGCCCGCGCCATCTCCAGAAGATCGGCAGCGGATGAGTATTGCTCGGGAGAGTCGAGGCCGTGGGGGTTGACGAAATGGCTGTTCGTCAACCCCATCTGAGCTGCCTTCTCATTCATCAGGTCGGCAAAACCGTCGATCGTGCCACCGACATGTTCGGCGATTGCGGCGGCGGCGTCGTTGTCCGAGCGAACCAGGATCGCCGAAACCAGATCGCCCATGCTGACGACCTCGCCAGCAACGAGGCCTATCTCGGCTTCACCGGCTTCGGCGGCACCCGCGGACACGGTGACCATCTCGTCAAGACTGGATCTCTCCGCCGCGATCAGTGCAGTCATCATCTTCGTCGTTGAGGCAAGCGGTCGCCGGGCGTCGGGTTCGTGGGAGGCGATGAGCCAGTCCGCCGTCTCGTCGAACAGGACCCAGGAGGGGGCGGAGACCTCGGGAGCAGGGGCAACCAACCGTCCGGGCCGGGGTGGGAGTGGATCGAGGGGCACCGAGGCAGCCCCCGCCGGGATGCCGGCCAGGAGCGTCGCCGCCGTCAGCAACGCCATCACCCACATCGACCCCCGAGCTCGCCGGTTCATTCGGAAAGCATCTCGCCTAGTCGGGCGCCCAGCAGAATTCGGTGAAGCGAGGCAACGGCCTCGGTGCCGTCCTCGAGCGACTGTTGCGCCCGCGAACGGACTTCGTTCTGCGCCGACCCCAGTGGTGCGCCCAACAGCTGACTGAGCATGTCAGCCTCGCGTTCCACCGCTAAACGGACCTGGCGCAAGTGCCTTGGCTCGAAACCAAGCTCTAGCAGTTGCCTTGCTTCGATGCCGGCCGGGAGGGTCCAGCCCGGGTATAGCTCACCGGAGGTGTCGGCTACGGAAGTGATCAGGCCGTGAGCTATGAGGGCTTCGAGTTCCAGCGATGAAAGACCGCTTCGGCGCACCAGATCGTTTCTGGTTAGCGGTTCCCTCTCGGGATCGATCGCAGGAGGATCACCAGGGCCGGAGCCCTGATCCTCGCCCCGCTCCCACAGAGTGAGCTTCGACTTGATCACCTTAAGCGGCAGGAAATGGTCCCTTTGCAGGCCGAGGATGTATTGAAGGCGCCTGATCTCCGTGGGTCCGAACTGGCGGTAGCCAGCCGTCGACCGGGCCGGGCTTATGAGTCCCTGAGCCTCGAGAAACCGAATCTTCGAAACTGAAACGTCGGGGAAGTCGTCACGCAGCAGGTTGATGACGTCGCCGATGGAAAGCGGTTCTTCAACCATCGCCCCGCGCCACGAGGAACTGGAAGCGACCGATCATCACCTCGTCGCCAGGATTGAGAGCGGCATTGTCGACTCTGGCATCGTTGACGTATGTTCCGTTGGTCGAACCCAGATCTTCTACGTGCAGAGTCTCTTGATGGGACTCGAACCGGCAGTGCTGACGAGACACGGTTACGTCATCGAGAACGATGTCCGACTCGGGATGGCGCCCTACGGCAATCTCCCCGGGCCCCAGCATGAAGGTCAATCCCGCCCGCGGGCCCTTCTCGACAACGAGGGCCCAGCCGGTGATCCCGTCGACAGAGGCGGCTTCCTCGGGTGACAGCGGATGCTCGGGGTCGGGCAGCTCGACATAGGCGACGGTCGGCTCGGTATCGAGCACAAACCCGCAAGAGGGACAGGTGGCGGTCTCCGCCGCGACAGCGGCGTCGCACCGAGGGCATTGCATGAGCCAATGGTAGATGCTGCCTGGGACCGAAAGATTGGCGGAACAAGAAGTAAGCAGCCAGGAAGTAGGCAGTAGGCAGCCAGAACGACGTAGACCGGATCGGCGGGTCCGGCCGCCTACTGCCTACTGAAAGCTGCTTACTGATCCGGCTGCCTACTCAGTTAGAGCTCGGTAGCCCTCGGCGTCCAGCAAGCCCTCGAGAGCCGCGGCGTCCTCCACCGTCAACACGCAGAACCAGCCGGCACCGTAGGGCTCCTGGTTGACGAGCTCGGGCCGGGTCGACAACTCCTGATTCACCTCCGACACGGCTCCGGGAGCGGGCGCATATACCTCGGCCACCGACTTGGTGGATTCCACTTCGGCCATCAGCGCATGGCTCGTCAACCGGGCGTCGACCTTAGGGAGCTGTACGAATACGACGTCACCGAGGGCATCCTGGGCGTAATCCGTGATCCCCACCCTGATTCGATTCTCCCCCAGCGACTCGACCCACTCGTGCTCAGCGGTGTATTTCAGATGTTCGGGAACCAGCATCAGCCTTCCTTCGGACTCGCCAGCGAGGTGCCGGGCGAAGACTCTACCGAGCGTAACTTCTTCCAGATGTCACCCATGTATTGCCACCCGACATACCAGTACAAGATCAGCCCGGTCCCGCCGGCGATCCAGGCCGGGGGACCGAACAGCCACGGGGCGATTCCCGCCGCCACGAGATAGAACGAGGGGATCGCACCATAGAGGACGAACGTGGCAGCCTTGCCTAGCCAGCGAACCTCGAGGGTCCCGAGGCCCCGACCGGCCAGGACCAGAGTCCCGATGCCCACCAGCACCTCACGAACCAGCAGAGGCCAGCCGATCACACCTGGCAGGACCCCGGCGAGGAGTCCCGCTACCAGTGCGGAGGCGATCATGAGCCGATCTGCCAGCGGGTCGAGGAATTTGCCGAATTCAGAGATCTGGTTGAGGCGGCGGGCCAGGTAGCCGTCTATCCAATCGGTGGCGCCGATCACGAATATGAGAGCTGCGGCCAACCCGACCCGATCTTGACCGAGCAAAACGTACCAAAAATAGGGTACGGCCAATACCCGGAGTCCGGAAACCAGATTGGGAACAGTGAGCATCAGGGCGGAAGGCGGAAGTCGGAGGTTGAAAGCAAGAACGATACCGAAAGACGGTCCGGCCGAGAAGATGTCCTTCCGTCTCCCGACTTCCGCCTTCCGCCTTTACGCCGCACCTACGTCTACCAGGTGGCACGCCACGTAGTGGCCGTTGCCTTTGTCCTCCAGCGGCGGGTGATCCAATTGATGGCAGATGTCGGTCGCCATGGGGCACCGCTCCAGGAACCGGCAAGTCGACGGTGGGTTGATGGCCTTGCCGATTCCTCCCTTGATTTCGACCGGCGCCCGTTTGACGGCCGGATCGGGAACCGGAACCGCGGAGAGGAGAGCTTTGGTGTAAGGATGGAGGGGGTTGGACAGCAGCTCCTCGGAATCGGCGATTTCGACGATCTTGCCAAGGTACATCACTGCGATTCGATCACACATGTATCGGGCCACGGCCAGGTCATGGGTGATGTAGAGGTACGAGACGCCGAACTCGCTCCCCAGGTTGAGCATCAGGTCCATTATCGAAATGCGGATGCTCACGTCGAGCATGGAGGTGGGCTCGTCGGCCACCACGAATGACGGGTCGATCACCAGGGCTCGGGCGATTGCCACTCGCTGGCGCTGGCCTCCCGACAACTCATGGGGATAGCGGAACATGAAGGTCTCCGGCGGGGTGAGGCCGACCAGCTTGAGCAACGCTGCGACCTTGGCCTCCCGTTCGGGGACTGTCCCGAGCTTCTGGACAGTGAGTGGCTCTGCCACCGTGTCATAGATGGTTCGACGGGGATTCATCGACTCGTAGGGATCCTGGAAGATCATCTGCACGCGCCGCCGGAAGGTGCGCATGCCCTCCCGGTTGATGTGGGCGACATCTACCAGGGAGCCGTTGTCGGCCAGCAGGATCTGCCCTCCGGTGGCCTCCATCA
The DNA here is from genome assembly GCA_035281305.1 of Acidimicrobiia bacterium. GTDB lineage: Bacteria > Actinomycetota > Acidimicrobiia > Spongiisociales > ZC4RG35 > DATEEG01. Next base: position 6,082 of record DATEEG010000377.1, read on the forward strand.
GCCTGGTCAGCATGCGACCGGTGGTCGACTTGCCGCAACCAGACTCCCCCACCAGGCCCAGTGACTCACCTGCACCAATTTCGAAGCTGACGCCGTCGACAGCATGGACGAAATCGACGGGCTTGCGGAACAAACCCCGGTTGACGGGAAAGAGTTTGGTGAGGCTGTCCACCTTCAAGAGCGGCTGGCTCATGCTGATGCCCCGATCGTCACCGGCACCTTGTCCCAATGCCAGCAAGCCACTTTGTGGCCCCCGCCGAGGTCCTCCAGTGGCGGCTCATCGACGACGCATTTGTCGGTTGCGAACGGGCAGCGAGGGTGAAACCGGCATCCCGTCGGCGGGTCGAGCAGGTTCGGGGGCTCCCCCTCCAGCGGAGCCAGCTTGCGCCGGGGGCCGGTGATCGAGGGGGTGGAGCTGAGAAGGAGGTACGCGTATGGGTGGCGGGGACGCTGGAACACCTCGAGAGTGGATCCGTATTCGACCAATTTGCCGGCGTACATCACCCCGATGGTGTCGGTGACTTCGGCGATGACGGCGATGTCGTGAGAGATGTAGATGAGCGACATCCCGAGCTGATCCTGAATCTTCTTCAACTCTTTGAGGATCTGGTCCTGGACGATGACGTCCAACGCAGTTGTCGGCTCGTCCGCGATGATGAGCTTGGGGTCACAGGAAAGGGCCATCGCGATTACGGCTCGCTGTCTCATACCGCCCGAGAACTCGTGCGGGTAACGCCCGAGCATCGTCGGGTTGAGGCCGACCATTTCGAACAGACGAACCATGCGGTCCTTCGAAGCTGCCTCGCTGAGGCGGGGATTGAAATGGAGGTCGATCGCCTCCCTGATCTGATCCCCGACTTTGTAGACAGGGTTCCATGAGTTCATCGCACCCTGGAACACCATCGAGATGGACTTCCACCGGCGTTTGCGCATGGCGTTTTCGTCCAGAGCCAACAGGTTTTCACCGTCGAGGCGGATCTGCCCGGCGTGATAGCGGGCGTTGTCCGCCGCCAGGCCCATCAGGGACATCGCAATCGACGTCTTCCCACAGCCCGACTCCCCTACCAGACCCAGGGACTCGCCCTGATGCAACGTGAAGCTGACGTTCTCGATCGCGGATACCTCGCCCTTCTTGGTCTGGTAACGCATGACCAAGCCGTCGACTTCAAGAAGCGGCCGTCCCTTTTGAGTCACTATTGATTGATCCCTTCCCGCCCTTTGAACCCGGTGATCTCGCTGCCTACCGCTGACGCAACCTGGGGTTGACGACTTCGTCCATCGCCCTACCAACCAGGAAGAAAGAGGCCGCCAGGAGGCTCACTGCCAGTCCGGCGGGAATCAGGAGCCACCAGTAGTCCGTGCCGGACAGAAAGTACCCCTGCGACTGGGCGACGTTGATCATGATGCCCCAGCTCATCGGAATCGACAGCAGCCCCAGGAAAGACAGGGTGGCCTCGAGCGCAATCGCATCGGTCACCGTGAACATCATGTAGAGGAACGAAAGCGGCAATACGTTGGGCACGATGTGCCGGAAGATCAGATGGGCGTGACCTCCCCCGGCGATTCGGGCAGCATCGATGAACGGCTTCACCGAAACCTGGAGAGCCTGTGACTTCAAAATGATCGCGGTTCCCCCGAAACCTCCGAGCAGGCCGATCAGAAGGCCCAAGAGCGGAAGGCTGATCTGAAAGAGGGCCGATACCACGATCAAAACCGGGAGCAAGGGAACCAGCAGGATCAGGTCGGCGAACCTCATCAGGACCGTATCGATCCAGCCGCCGAAGTAGGCCGAGATCGAACCGATCGCGGTGGCGATGAACACCGTCACTACGGCCGCAATCATGCCGAGGAAGAAAGCCGCGCGGGTGCTGTACAGCAGCTGGCTCAGCACATCCCGCCCGAGAGGGTCAGTCCCGAGGATGTGCGAAGCTGAAACTTCGACACCATTGCGATCGATCCCGGCTCGCACGCCAAGGCTAGGTGGTGCGGGCTGTTGCGGGATCGAAAGGGTGTCACCTACCTCGATGAACGGATTGGACTGGATTTGGGCAGTGGTGAGATCGACCTCGGTGGTGGGGTCGTTGACCACGTCAACCACCAGCTTGTCGACCTTGACAGCGTGATATCCGGTGACGGGGTGGTACACCGCCGGATCCCACACCGTCGACATCAGGATCGGGTGGGAGATGGCCATCACCGCGAACACGCCAATGACACCGAGTCCGATCAGCCCGATCTTGTGGGAGACGAATAGCTTCCAATTCGCGGCGATCGATCGGCGAGTCAGCCGGAGACGAATTTTCCAGAGCGGCTCCTGCAGGATCGACTCGGGAGCCTCGCCCGGCTGGACAGGCGGCGCAGTCAGAATGTCAGCCACTGCAGCTCCTTACTGGCTGGTGCGAATTCGAGGGTCAAGGTACATATACACGACGTCGGCAATGATGTGGCCCGTTAGAGCCAGAATTCCGATGATGCCCAGTGTTCCCGTTGCAAGCGGCAGGTCTTCCAGCAAGGTCGCATTTAGAAGCATCTGGCCCAGGCCCGGCCACGAGAAAATGCCCTCGGTGAGGATGCCTCCGCCTATGACAAACGACAGGGCGAGCACCAGCGATGTGACAACGGGGAGGAGTGCGTTTCGGGCGGCGTGATCGTCACGGATCGACCTCTCGGAGAGGCCCTTGGCTCGAGCCGTCAGGATGTAATCCTCGCGCAGCGTCTCGAGCATGGACGACCGGGTCAGGAGCATCACCCCGGCGAAATTGACCATTGACAGAGTGATCACGGGCAGAGCCGTGTGATGGAGGAGGTCGCCCACCAGGACCCGGTTGGGATTGAACCACCAGAACAGAACGTAGGCGACGATGACCAGAGGCGTGCCGATCGAGCGGACCCGCCCTCCCAGGTCTTCGCTGGAGAGCCTTCTTGAGACAATGTGGATCGCCAGCACGGCAAAGCTTGCGATGAACGCCGTGACCAGCAGTTGGATGAATAGCTGGTTGGCTGTCACAGCCGCACCTGTCCACTCCTGGACGTCGATGAATTTCCCGAGGGGGAACCAGTTCAAGGCAAACCCAAACAGCCAGAGCATCAGGATCGCAAACCACGGGTAGAAGACGGTGTATCCCGCGACTCCTCCCAGAGTGAGGGCGGTCTCAAACGAACGGCCCCGCTTCCAGGCCATGATCTTGCCCAGACTGAACCCGAGGTAGTAGGACAGAAGAGTGGCTGTCAGGAACAACGTGATCGTGCGAGGCAGACGCTCCAATATCAGCTGACCGACCGTGTTCGGATACTGGGTGAACGAAAGTCCGAGGTCGCCTTGGAAGAAGTTCACGACGTAGTTGAAGGTCCGACCGAGCAACGGCTGATCCAGCCCAAGGCGCTCCCGAAGCATCGTTTGGGCCTCCGGTGGAAGCTGTGGATTCGCGATGAGTTGCTGCGTTATGTCGCCCGGTTGCGCCTCGAGAAGCAGGTAGAGGAGGGCAAGGAAAAGGGCCAGCAACAGGAGGCCCTGAATGAGACGCTTGCCGACGTACTTGAGCATCGCGATTCGCTCCTTAACGGCGTCCGGAATTTGAACTATCGATGGTTGAGCTTACGACACGAACGACGCGGTTGGGGGGCGGAGCTAACCCCGCCCCCCAACCTGCGTCATCTCATCTTGCTCGAGGTCACTTAGCCGATTGAACGGTTCCCTGCATTCCGGAAAGGAACTGCAGACCGGACAGGGTTTGTGTGAACGGGAAGTTCACATTCGCCTGCCGGTAGAACTCGAGGATTCCGGTATCGAAGAGGAGGATGTACGGCTTCTCATCGGCAAGGATCTCTTCCATCTGCCACATGAGGTCGTAGGCCTCTTCTTCGGTCTGGGCAGCGTTGAACTGCTCGACCAGTGCGTCGTACGCTTCGTTGTGGAAACCGGGGGCGTTGTCGCCACCGTTCAACAACGTGTCGTTCGGTCCGTACCAGAACGAACTGTGATAAGTCGGCAGAGCCGGATTACCAAGCGACCATCCCAGGATGAACATGTCGAAGTCCAGCGTGTTGTCCGCTGTGGGGGTGTAGACCGCATCAACGATCGCGTTGAAGTCGGTCGGGTTGGCCTCAGCCTGGAAACCGAGCTGGTTCAGCCAGGTCTCAATCCAGATCGAGTAGGTCGCTCGCAGCGGGTCATAACCGGGCCCGGGAGCCATGATCTCAAGTTCCGGAACCGCAGCTCCGTTGAGAGTGATCCCCGAACCGGCATTGACCGTCACGCCAGCCTCGTCCATGGTCGGTTCGACTTCCCACGCAAAGCCGGCGCTACGAAGAAGCTCGACAGCTTCAGTCAGGCGCTCGGCGGTGGGCTTGCCGGCATACGGCGCCGCGAAGCTCTCAGCAGCTTCGGCGTTGTACCACTTGGTGTTTCCTTCAGGAACAGTGGCGTACAAGGGGAAGGCCACGCCCTGAAGGACGTTATTGGCCATGAACTCCTTGTCGATCATCAATGCCAGAGCATCACGGAATTCCGGAATCGACATCGGCTCTTCCCGCAGGTTGAAAGCCAGGTACCGGAAGCCGTTGGTCGGGTTGACCACCGCCGTCAGGTCCTCGTTGCCTTCCACCTGAGCCAGAAGGCCACGCTGCATCCCCAAAGGATTCAGCAGATAGTCGACCTCGCCGGCAGCCAATGCCAGCACGGCGGCGTCCTGGCCACCGTAAAGCGAGAAGATCGACTCCGAGGCGTAAGGGCCCACCGTGTATACGACGTTCGACTCACCAGTGTCGATTACCAGGGTCGAGCTGATCTCACGTCCCTTGTCGTAGTAGTTGGTGTTGGCAGTGTTCCGGGCAAAGGCCCCTTCCTGACGCTCGGCGAAGACCATGGGGCCTCCGGAGACGTCAACACCGGTGCCGACGGCCCCGTACAGAGCCGCAGCCGGGTCCTCACTGGCGCGAGCCTCTTCGACCGCGTCGGCCCAGACATGAGCGGGCATGATCGGCCCGTTGACTCCAATCCCGTGCGGCCAAACCGCAAGTCCGGGCTGGTGGTTGAACACGTACTTGACCGTGTGGTCGTCGATGGCCTCGACCGAGACGATGCCCACGGCATCCGGATTCTCCTCGTTGGGCAGCGGCACGGCCTCTAGCCAGCTACCTCCGAGCGCGAAATCGCGCACGGTCTCGTACGTGAAGACGATGTCGTTGGCCGTGATGGGAGTTCCATCGGACCAGGTCGCATCCTCACGCAGGGGTACTTCGATTGCCCAACCATCGCCTTCAGCGGCCCCGGTGGGAACCTCGGCGCTGGCGGCTACGTCGGCATCCAGTTCAAGCCCCGGATAATTGATTTGGTACAAGGTCGGCTTGGTCGGATTCAGGACATACTGGTTCCACACAGTTCCTGCCGGGTCCATGTAGGCCCAGAAGTTGTCGGTGGTGGTGTCCTGGAAGATGCCGAGCCGATAGGTGAACCCTGCCGCTGACTCGCCGGCGGTGGTGGTGGTTTCCTCACCGGCAGCGGCCGTGGTGGTGGTTTCCTCACCGGCGGCAGCTGTGGTGGTGGTTACCTCACCGCCGGACTGGCAGGCAGCCGCAACCAGGGCAAACATGGTTACGAGTACAAGCCAGCGCCAACGGACGAGCTTGTTAGAAGCTCTCAAGTTTTCCTCCCGTTTTTTTGTGTTCCGTTTCTTTGGGCCGGTCTGTGGGTAAATCCTCAGATCGGCCTCACCGCAGGATACCTAGGCAGCTATCCAGACGGCAACCGTCCGGTAACGGTCTTGACCGGCGGTCATTGTGTTATGCACAGAGTGTATGAAACATGTCGCCCCCGTGTGGAGGATCTGGCGAACCCTGGGATCGCCGATGCACGAACCGAGATCCCCTATCTCCGTCGAAAATCCCGGCTGGGAACAGTCGAATCCGCCCGGGGCCTGGGCCCGCCGACGTGGGTCCCGAGGTAGGGCTATTGTCGCAGGCGAGGAGGGGCAGCAGTCCATGGAGGTTGACCATGGAACTGACGATCGTCGACCGAATCCTCCTGTGTCTGTTCGACCAGGCCCGGAACGTGGCGATGGCGATGCGCGATGCCGGTTACACCCAGAATCAGATTTCGGCAGCGTGGCACGAAGCGCGTGCCATGGGTCTTACAGAATCGAGCGGACTCGGCCGGGACCGTTTGACCGAGGCCGGCAAGGCGCGGTGCCGCGAGCTTATAGACAGGTTCGTGCGCTAAAGGAAGTGGACCAGCGCACCCGGGGCGGACATATGGCCGGGAGTGGGGTGGGGGGCGAGGGGTGTCCGGTAAGAGGTGACTGGCCCGCATCTGACTATATATCGCGCCGCTGGATTTCGACAGGGAAGTTTTTCGCGACCGCGCCTGGAAGTCGCCATTCACAACAGGGAAGTCGTCGGTCGGAGCGGTCATCCCGCTGGCGATTGCATCTGGAATTAGTATCGGCTCCATGAGGCACCGTGCCGTCGTTCTCGCCGTGATTGCCCTGATGGGTTTCGTAGCCTGCGGCGGCGACGACACCGCTCCCCTGCCTCTCGACCAACGAGTTGCTGGCGAGGCCGAGGCACCTGGGTCGGAGCCGGATCCAAGGGAGACGCCGCGTACGGCAACGGGTCTGGAAGAGCTGGCGGCGACCATGGCTGACCACCT
>DATEEG010000378.1:0-2938 GCA_035281305.1 Acidimicrobiia bacterium
CTACCTGATCAGCGAGTTCGGTTCCCCGTTGACGAATCGGCGAACCGACCGGTGGGGCGGATCGGCCGTTGCTCGCAGTCAGTTCGCCGGCGAGGTCGTGCGTGCGGTGCGGGCCGTTGTCCCGGTTGGATACCCGGTGACCATGAAGATCGGCTTCGTCGACGCTCCCCCGGGAGGGCTCGGTCTCGACGAGTCGATTGATCGGGCCGCCAGCCTGGTTGCGGCCGGGCTTGACGCCATCGAGGTCTCATGCGGGCTCATGACCGCCCCGACCGATTCGGCGATGACCTATGTGGCAGTCGGTCCCAGGCGAGCAGCCGGAGACCTGCTTTTTCACCGGCTCATGGCGTCGCCCCGGCCCGAGGCCTATTTCCGGCCCTGGGCGCAGATGTTGCGAGCCCGGGTGGACACCAAGGTGATTCTGGTGGGTGGGATTCGCACCACCGAAACCATGCGCGACGTGGTTGCGTCAGGGGATGCCGACCTCGTTGCAATGGCCCGGCCCCTCATTCGCGAGCCGGACCTCGTCGCCCAGATCCGGAGTGGTCGGGAAGGCCAGGTCGACTGCACCTCCTGCAATCTATGCCTCATCCACGAGGGCCATCATCCGCTCCAGTGCTGGCGCACTCCGAGAATCCGGCTCCTGCAACACGCTGTCTATCGATTGAGCGGCGGCTTCAAGAAAGCCGACGTGATTCCTACCCGTCACTGAGCTCGGGCCGGGTGGTCGACTGCAGCGAGCGGCCGGCCATGGCCATTGCCAGGTCGTCATCGTCGACCTGAGAGGCGGGGGAGACCAACATCAGCTTCCCGCGGTAGATGACGGCGATGCGGTCGGCCAGTTTGTACAGCTCTTCCAGATCCAGGGTGATCAGCAGGATGGCGCCGCCTTCGTCCCGGAGGCGTAATAGCCGAAGGTGAACGTAGTCGATGGCCCCGACGTCGAGGCCCCAGGTGGGGTTGTCGGCCACCAACACCGTCGGGTCGCTGGACAACTCCCTCGCCAGCACGACTTTCTGCTGGTTGCCACCTGACAGGCTGCCCGCTCTCACATCGGGGTCCGGAGGTCGAACGTCGTATTCCTCCAGGAGCCGGCGGGCATGGTCACGTACGTCGTCCCACTGCACCACCCCGCGCCTGCGGAATTTCCCGGCGGCGACGTCGGCCAGAGCGATGTTCTCGGCGAGGGTCATGTCGAGAACGAGGCCCAGCCCCTGGCGATCCTCGGGTATCACTCCTAGGCCGGCTGCCCGTCGAGCGGCGGGCGTGGCGCTGGTGACCTCATGGCCGGAGACGCTGACGGATCCGGAGGCCGCGGGACTGATGCCCATCAACGTGTCGACCAGTTCGCGCTGGCCATTTCCCTCGACCCCGGCGATCCCCAAGATTTCTCCCGGGTAGACCGACAAGGACAGTCCATCGATGGCTGGTGCGTCGCCGCGCCCTGCCCTGACAGTCAACTCGCTGATCACCAGGCTGGGTGCCTTGCCATCGCCGCCGATCGAAGCACGCTCGGGCAGTTTTTCGCGGTCCTGGCCGGTCATGGCCCTGGCGAGAGATCGCTCGTCGAACTGGCCCCGTTCCATCGAGCTGACGCGAGATCCGCGTCTCAGCACCGTCACTCGATCCGCCACCTCGACCACCTCGGCCAGTTTGTGAGTCACGAGGATGATCGAGTGACCGAGATCGCGCAGGTTCGATAGGATGCCGAGCAGGTTGGCTATCTGGGTTGGACCCAACAGCGAGGTTGGTTCGTCGAGGATCAGCACGGTCGCGTCGCGGTACATAGCCTTGACGATCTCGACCCTCTGCTGAAGGTCGACCGGAAGTTCCTCGACGAGGACCGAAGCATCGATCGGCATCTGGAGCCGCTCGCTCCGGCGGGCGACCGCGGCCTCGATCTCGTGATCGCGCAGGACGGGATTGGAAGCCCTACGCACACCCAGCATGACGTTCTCAGCCACGGTGAAAGACGGGACCAGGGAGAAATGCTGGTGAACCATGCCGATCCCGTGGGCGATGGCGTCGCTCGGCGATTGGATGTCGACGGGCTGACCACGCAGAAGGATGGTGCCCGCGTCCGGGCGCATGTGACCGAACAGGATGTTCATCAGCGTCGTCTTGCCGGCGCCGTTCTCTCCCAGCAGGACGTGGATCTCACCGGCGCGCACATCGAAGTCGATCGGATTGTTGGCGACAGTATCCCCGAACACCTTCGAAATGGACCTCATCTCGACTATCGGCCCTACCGCGGGCTCTTCATCGGACGGCATTGATGGCCTCCCAGATCCTGTCAGGTGTCAAAGGCATGTCGATGTGCCTGATTCCGAACGGAGCCAGGGCGTCCATCACCGCGCTGTGGATGGCCGGGGTGGACCCGAGTGTGCCCGCCTCGCCGATCCCCTTGGCCCCGAGCGGATTGTGCTGTGTAGGTGTGATGGTGTTGGACACTGTGAACGAGGGAACATCGGTCGCTGCCGGGACGTGGTAGGTAACCAGGTTTCCGGTCAACGGGTAACCGTGTGCATCGAAGCGCGCATGTTCCCACAAGGCCTGGCCCGCCCCCTGCGCGATTCCGCCGTGCTGCTGACCCTTGACCAGCATCGGATTCAGGATCGACCCGCAGTCGTCGACCGCCGCCAGGGCGAGCAAGCGGGTCCACCCGGTCTCGGTGTCAACCTCGACCACTGCGACATGGGCGCCGAACGGGTATGTGGCCTTACCCTGGTCGCGGTCGACCTCCCTGGCGAGCCTGGTTCCGTCAGCGGCGGCGGCCGCGGCGAGGTCGGCCCAGGTCAGGGCGGAATCGGGCGAGCCGGCCACCCCCATTCCGACTCCCGGGTAGATAACGATGTCGAGGGCGGTAGCTTCGAGGAGGGCGGCTGCCAAATGCCGCGCGTCGTCGATGACGGCATCGGCTGCCTCGAAGATGGAGCTG
>DATEEG010000379.1:0-3684 GCA_035281305.1 Acidimicrobiia bacterium
TTCGGGGTGAGTCGCGCACCGTTCTCAAGCTGCATCCCCGCTTAGCCCCCTACAAGGTGGCGATTCTGCCCCTGTCGAAAAAGGCGGAATTGATCGAGCCGGCCGCCAAGTTGGCCGCCGAGATTCGCAAGCATTTCATGCTTGAAGTCGACGTGACTCAGTCGATCGGCCGCCGCTACCGACGCCAGGACGAGATCGGCACGCCTTTCGCCGTCACCATCGACTTCGAAACCCTCAGCGACGAAGCCGTAACGATCCGCCACCGCGACACCATGGGCCAGGTCCGGATCCCGATGACAGGCGTACGGTCCTACCTCACGGAACGACTGGACTAGAAGAAAACCCGCGACCCAGGGTCGATTCAGGCGTCTGGCAACCAAATCAGCCCACAGAGCGCGGCGTCGCTTCGCCGGTAACCTTGGCCTGTGTACGGGCGGGATGACATCGATCGCGTGAGGGCAGCCACCAACCTCATCGATCTGGTTGCCGCCGTTACAACCGTCAAGCGTCAGGGCCGCGCTCACATGGCGGTCTGCCCGTTCCACCAGGAGAAGTCGGCGTCGCTGTCGCTCGATCCCGCCCGGGGCCTCTACCACTGCTTCGGCTGTGGCAAGAGCGGCGACGTCCTCACCTTCATCCAGGACACGCAGGGCCTCGACTTCAACGAGTCTCTGGAACTTCTGGCCCGCCAGGCCGGGATCCAACTCGAGGTCGATCCCGCTGCCGCCAAACAACGAGGTGAGCGCGACCAGATGGTCGAGGCCGTGCGCCACGCCGCCGACTTCTACCACCGGACCCTGAAGAACGATGTCGAGGCGGGTCCGGCCCGGGCCTATCTCCGGAGTCGGGGGATCGACGCCGCCACCGTCGACGAATACCGGATCGGCTTCGCTCCGGAAGGCGACACCTGGGGAGCGCTGGTCAAGGAATTGCGCGGGGCCGGCATCAAGGATCGGACCATGGAATCGGCCGGCCTGGCCCGCAGGGGGAGAGGAGGACGACTCTACGACCTTTTCCGGCGCAGGGTCCTATTCCCGATTCACGATCTCCGCGGGGAGCCGGTTGGATTTGGAGGCAGGGGTCTGGAGGGCGTGACCCCGAAATATCTCAACTCACCCGATTCGAGGCTCTATCAGAAGAGCCGGCTGCTCTACGGACTTCATCGGGCCAAGGGTCCCATCGCCCGCACCCAGGAGGCAGTCGTGGTCGAGGGGTACTTCGACGTCATCGCCTGCAATCGGGCCGGAGTCGACACCGCCGTCGCTACCTGCGGCACCGCTCTGGGCGAAGACCACTTCGATCTGCTGCGCCGGTTCACCGATCGGGTCGTGCTTGCCTTCGACTCGGATGCCGCCGGCGGCAAGGCCGCACTCAGGGGAGACGACCTCGTCACTCCGGTCGATCTGGATCTGGATCTCCGGGTGGCAGAGATGCCGGATGGTCTCGACCCCGCCGACCTGTTTCAGACCGGGCGTGGTTCCGAGTTGGCCCAGGCCGTCAAGTCTTCCCGTCCGTTGCTCCAATTCCGCATCGAAAAGGAGGTCGAGCGGTTCGACCTCCGGGAGCCGGAGGCCAGGGCTCGGGCCGTACGGCGCCTGGTCCCGCTCCTCGCCCGCGTGAGCGACGAGATCGCCCGGGCGGAGTACGTCCGCTTCGCCGCCGGGCTGATCGGGATCGAGCCCGCCGCCCTGGAACGGTCGCTGAGGGGCGGTCGCCACCGGGTGGGCCAGGTCTCCTCGGTGGAGACCATCGAGCAATCGGATCCGATTCAGCGGGAGCTCTTGCGGGTGGTTCTGGCCAACCCGGTGCAGATCGCGGGCCAGGAGATCGGGCCCGAGCTGTTCTCGGACGTCGTCCTCCGGAAGGCTTTCGAATCCATCGTCGAGCGGCGAGCGTCGACGGCCGCGGGAGTGCCGATCGACATCGCCGGCCTCGACCAGACCGAGGTGCTGCAACGGATTGCCCTGGATCCTCGCCCCTTGCCCGGAGACCCGGTCGAGGTACTGGTTCGGACCCGCCACAAGGCCATCGAAGCGGAGATCGAAGAACTCAAACACCAGATGGCCCGACTCGACCCGGCGTCACAAGGGCATTCCGACATCCTTCGGCGGGTGATAGCTTTGGAACAGGAACGGCGTAACTGAGGGGCGGGCTATGAGCGACGATATCGAACGGTTGATCGAACAGCTGCTCAAGCGCGGCCGTCAGCGTGGATTCCTCACCGTCTCCGAAGTTCAGCAAGAGCTCGAGGAGGCGGAAGCCGGACCGGAGGCATTCGAGCGGGCAGTGGATCTCCTTCGCACCAGGGGGATCGAGCTCACCGAAGACGAATCCGACCACGATCACGGCCTGAGCGAATCGGACGAGGTGTGGGTCTCCGACCCGGTTCGCATGTACCTCAACGAGATCGGCCGCTACCGGCTCTTGACCGCTCAGGAAGAGGTCGAGCTTTCCATGGCGTTCGAAGCGGGTCTCAAAGCTGGCGCCCAGCTCGATAAAGAGGGGGAGCTCTCCGCGGAGGATCGGGCCATCCTGGTCGCCACCAGCGTCAAGGGTGAAGCCGCTCAGAACCGCCTGGTCGAGTCGAACCTGCGGCTCGTGGTGTCAATAGCTCGTCGCTACGTCGGCCGCGGCATGGCGCTGCTCGACCTCATCCAGGAGGGCAACCTCGGATTGATGCGCGCGGTCGAGCGGTTCGACTATCGCCGGGGATTCAGGTTCTCGACCTACGCCACCTGGTGGATTCGCCAGTCGATCACCAGGGCGATCGCCGACCAGGGCCGCAACATCCGTATGCCTATCCACATCGTCGACACGATCAACAAGCTCACAAGAGCCCAGCGTGAACTTGCCCAGTCCTATGGACGGGAACCCACCCCGGAAGAGCTATCGCGCGAGCTCGACCTGCCGGTCGATCGGCTCATCGAGTTGACCCGCATCGCCCAGGACACCATCTCGCTCGAAACGCCGGTAGGTGAGGAGGAGGACTCGACCCTGGCGGACTTCGTCGAGGACCTCGACGCCGAGGTTCCCGCCGACGCCGCCACCTTCCGGCTCCTGCAGGAGAATCTGGCTCTGGCGCTGGAGGGGCTGAATCCCCGCGAGCGTGAGGTCCTCATCATGCGCTTCGGCCTGGCCGATGGCCGGATGCGAACCCTCGAAGAGGTCGGGGAGCACTTCAAGGTCACGCGAGAACGCATCCGCCAGCTCGAGACCAAGGCGCTGGCCAAGCTCCGCCACCCTGAGAAGGCCAAGAACCTCCAGGGGTTCCTGGAAAACGGCTAGCCGTCGGGAATCACCCTCAAAACGCGCGCGTCTGGCCGCGCCTAGGACTGGCGGCGGATCGCCTCGGAGGTCTTTTCGAGTCCCCCGGACACGATTGAGCGGCCAAGGTCGCTCAGGCCCTGGCCGACGTTGGTGACTTGTTCCATCGAGGGATTGCGCCGGGCCGCCGCCCACCAGCGTCGAATGTCCTCGTATCTCTGACGGCCGGCCCGGGCGCCCAGCACATAACCGACGGCGCCACCGACCATCAATCCCATTCGAAACCTCATGGCGGAAGCGTACCCGGGCCGGGACCGGACCAACTCACGCGCCTTTGACGATCCGACCACCTTTCATCACCCATTCCACGTTCTCCAACAGAGTGATGTCTTTGATGGGGTCGCCCCTAACCGCGACCAG
>DATEEG010000380.1:0-4013 GCA_035281305.1 Acidimicrobiia bacterium
AACTACTACTACTGCTGCTCCCACCACCACCGCTCCGCCCACCACTACCACCGCGGCCTCCACCACCACCCTGCCCGAGTTCCCGCCCGAGAACACCAATCTGGTTCATGGAGGCGAGGTTTGGGTGGTAGTCCTCGCCGCTTCGCAGGATTTCAACGATCCAGTGCTCGCCCAGGCCGTGTCCGACGCCGACGACGCCGGCTACACCACCGGGCCTACCGACTGTGACGTGGGGGCGGCGGAAGCAGTCGGACTCCCCGAGGAGGAGAACTACTACACGGTGAGTGTGTACTTCCACAGCGAGGCCGACGCCCACGCGGCCCATACCGCCTTTGTCGCTCGCGGTATCGAGGGAACGGTTGCTCTGGTGCAGACCTTCTGTCTGGATTGACGACGGCGAGCTACAAATCGATTCCGAATCGGGCCAGCGCCTCCTGAAATTGGACCAGGGTCGCAGCCGGGTCCATGCGGTCCCGAACCTGCCTCCCGGCTTCCAGAGCCTCTTCCAGCAGGTGCTGGCGGTCGCCGATCATTCTCACGACAGCCCTGGTGGCGGCTCTGAAGTCGCCATCGGGGTACAACATCGACGACGGCACTATCTCGGGAAGAGCACCGACCGCCGGTGCGACCACTCGACACCCGCTCACCAGGGCTTCCGCCACCGACATACCGAAGGACTCATCCCGGGTCGTGCTGAGAGCAATCCCTCCGGCCCCGGCCGCTTGGTGGAGGAGCGCTGGCATCGCTTCGTGGTCAACCCGCGGCAGCCAGGCAAGCGTGTCGCGAAGGCTCCGGGTATTCATGATGTTTCGCAGGAAGTGTCTGACCCGATCCGCTCCAGCTGCATAGCCCCCCACCATCATGGGCCGCACGGCGACTTGGTCCTCAACCTCGGTCATTACCGACGCCAGCACTTCTAAGGCAGTAAGGGCTCGCTTGTGACCGTCCAACTTGCCAGTCCAGAGCACCGGGACTGGTCCTTGGCTCAAAGGTCGGCCTGGGAGACATCGCCATTCCGGCCCGAGGCAATTGCCGACAACGGCGATGGGAAGCACCCGCCCGATCTCCGTTCGTTTTACCACATTGACCATGTAGTCGGACACAGTGATGATCCCGCTCAAGTCAGTGGCATCAAGCTCGTGGAGGTAGTCGATGTTGGAGGTAGTGGTATGAACCTCCACCACCGCTGCTCCGCCGGTGTCGGCCTCTCTCCATTCGGACAGGAGCTTGGGAGAGTCGATCACCACCATGAGGTCGGGGGCAAACTCTCTGACGAAGCCCACCCGTTGTTCGGAACTGGTCGAGGCCGCTGCCGTTCCCTCGGGAAAACGTGCCACCACTCCATGGTCAATCTCGAACAACGTTTTGACCTGGTACTGCGTGGCGAACTCTGGCAGGCGGTTGAGGATCTGGGTGGCTACCCCTCCGAGAACGCCGAAGCGGTAGCCAAAGAGGACCTTAGGTTTCAATGGTCAGCTGCCCCATCCTGCCCCCGTCCGGGCTACGCCAACTGGCTCGGTACTGCTCCACCCGCCCTTCCCACGTGTTTTCGGAAAGCCAGCCCTCCACCTCGTCTCCCAACGGCCTTGGACTCTCGACCAGACGAGCCACCGCGGCTATGAAGTCCTCCGGCGATTCGACAACGGTCACCCCTGGATATCCAATCAGCTGGGGCATGTAGGTAGACACCGTAGGAAGCCTGAGATGGAGGTATTCGTACACCTTGATGGGATCGACGGCATCGGTGAGAGGTCCCATTTTGAAGGGAATCAGGGCCCCGGCCCAGCGGGCGGTTACGGTTGCCAGCTGTTGGTGGTCGAGCAAACCCAATATCGAGATGTTGTCAGGCAGGTCGAGTTGGGGCGCTTGATGCCCGGCCAGTTCGAACGACACATTGGTCAGGCTCCGAGCCAGCCTGATCATCAGGCTCCAGTCGAACCACTTTTCGGTCAGGTGTCCGAAATATCCAATCAGCGGTCGTTCCGAGTCGATCAGTATCTGTCGACGAGGAAATCCGGGATCGAGTGCGTTGCGATTGACCTCCACCGGGCGGCCGGCAAGCAACTCGATCTTCGACGCCAAGGGTCGCGATACCGCCGTCACCACATCGGCGTGGGTAGCCACATACCACTCAAACTCGGGCTCGTACCACACCGCCGCCCCCACCCGAGCGAATTCTTCCCAGTCGTCGCGAACGTCATAAACAATCGTCCATCCGTGTAGAGCTGCGTAGGCGAGGTACCGGACCATCAGCTGGTGGGGAAAGGAGGCAAAGAGGACATTCTCCTTGTCGCCAAAGTCGGCGGCCAGAATTTCGGGAAGGACGATCTCCGTGATGTCGATCGGGCTCTGTAGAAGCAGTTGGTTCTCTGAGGCGGGTAGCTCCTGCAAATTGAACCGGAAGTAACTGAAGAGCACTGGTACACCCTGATCGAGGAAGACCTTGCTAAGTCGAATCGGCCGGTTGGCGCGCCGGAACTGATAGGAGGTGGTTCCAGAGAACATGACCACCACCTCGTCGCCCGCCGCCGACTTGGCCGCCGCCACCCATCGCTTCAATGCTTCCCTTACTTTGGATACCTGTGCGTCGAAGTCGACAGCGTGGATCTTGGTTTCGAGAGCTGGGGCGGTGTTGTCAACCTCGTGCACGGGGGGTGAGATAACCGCCCCCGTTATCAGCCGCCTAAGCCGGCGATATCCCAAAACAATCCGCCAGGCCCGGCTCCCCTCGATTGCCTGCAAACGCTGCTCGGCGCGGGCGAGGCGACGCTCCAGGCTGCGCACATACCGCACCGAGCGGTTGGTATTGGGTGGTGGGGGCGAGCTCGTGGGATCCAACACCGAAGGGAAGATACCCTTCTGTTTAAGACTGACCGTGTCGCGGACTAGTGCCGGAACCATTGTCCGGCTCCGTGCTTCTCAGGTACGCCTTTCGGCCGGGCTGATTTTCGCAGGGCTGACGCCTCGCTATGGCAGCCTTGTCTAGGCGTTGACGACACCGTCCAAGAGGTTCATAAGCGGTCGAATGAGGCGGGCCCGTTCGAACCGGCTGGCGTAGTCAATAGCGGCACGATCCAGGGCCTTGGGTGAGTTGGCCGCGAGCATTACGGCCGCCTGTATGGCCCTGGCTACCTCCCTCGGATCTCGACCTCGGCTGAAAACCAATTTGGGATAGCCACGCAGGGGTTTCATGGCGCCGGCCGTATCGGGGCCTAGGGCAAGGATCGGTTTGCCTGTGGCCATCATCTCGTAGACCTTGCCGGAGGTCACGAAGGGAGATGAATACATGGGCAGGACCAGCGCGTCGGCGTGCTTGTACACACGCCAGACCTCGGTCTTCGGGATCGATCCGTGATGACGAACTCCGTCGGATCGAAAGACCGGATTCATCGCCTCGGCCTGCTGGGACGAGAACCCCAGGTGACCGTACATGTCGAACGAAACCTCATACGGCACCAGTCGCTGGGCGTCGGCCCAGCGCCGGAACAGGCTCTCCCAATCCAGTTTGTCTGGTATGACGGTACCTACGTACGCGAAGCGTGGGCCGGAGTCGCGCATCTCTTCAAGGGTCCGACCGGCGTACCCCTCGGCGAGTTCGGGATCAATCAGGTCACCGTCGTATCCGTTCTCCACGACCAGTCTTCTCACCCTCCGAGGAACAGAGTGGGTATGGATCAGCCAGTCCAGGATGGCTTGGTTGACCGCAATTACCGCAGCTGCGTGATGCAACACCTGCCGTTCAACAGTCAGTGCTACCTCCGTCGCCCCCGGCTTGAGCTCGCCCGTGAACTGATCGAAAGTCCAAGCATCGCGAAAGTCGACGACATACGGCACGTCGAATCGTCTGCCAACGTACCTTGCCGCCATGAATGAGTTGAAGGGGTTGCCGGTAGCAAGAATGAGATCGACCCCTTCGGCTCTCGCCACCCTTATCCCACGATGAATGGCGGGAAGCGTCCAGAACGGGTAGTTGTCAAGGGGCGAGAGGTATCGGCTCAATGATCGCGTGGCGT
>DATEEG010000381.1:0-4935 GCA_035281305.1 Acidimicrobiia bacterium
TACTTCCCTGGGGTTCTCGGTTTCTCCCACCGATGCCTGGTATGTAGGCCTCGGCCTGATCCTCCAGGTCACCCTTCCCCTTCTCTTCCTGCCCCTCGCCAACCTCGCCGGCGAGGGGGAGGCGGGCCAGATCGTCAGCGACCAGATCCGACAACTCGGTGGCATCGGCAGCAGAGTCACGATGGCCATCGTGGTTGCCGTGCTCGCCCCGGTCACAGAGGAGGTGATGTTTCGAGGTGTTCTCCTCAAGGCATTGGGCGGGTTCGGACGACCAGTGGGAATGGTCGTTTCTGCTCTCGTGTTTGCCGGCTTTCACCTGTTCGGCCTGTCAGGGGATCTCCTCCGGGGAGTCCTCCTCATCGTTCCCACGTTCTTCCTGATGGGGATGATCATGGCCTGGGTGACGGTGCGGAAGGACCGGTTGGGACCGGCCATATTCATCCACTCCGGCTTCAACCTCCTGGCCCTTCTGGTCCTGCTGATGCCCCCGGAACTGGTGGAGCAGTTGGTAGACCAATAAAAGGGGAACGCGATCCGCGATCCGCTATCCGCCAGAAGAAAAACCGCCGGCGCTGTTGAGGACGACCCGGACGGGGATTGGCGGATAGCGGATAGCGGATAGCGGATCGCGGAGCTCGCAGCTTCATCACCGACGATCCCGACCCTGGCTAATCTGTTCTTGATGTACGTTCCTCGTATTTCCTGGTGGTGGTCGACCGACTGATTCGGGCCGCCGCACCACGACCATGTTCGCCGGAGGCTCGAGCCTCCGGCCTTTTTCATTCAGGAGTAGTGACATGACCGACCGCAAACGGGTGTTTTCCGGAATCCAACCGACCGGTGAGCTTCACTTCGGCAACCTGGTCGGTGCACTCGACAACTGGGTCAAGATGCAGAACGACTACGAGACCTACTACTGCGTCGTCGACCTCCATGCCATGACCGTGCCGTACGATCCCGCCACCCTGGCGCAGGCACGGATCGACACCGCCAAGCTCGTGATGGCGGCCGGAGTCGACCCGGCCCGATCGCTTTTCTACTTCCAGAGCCAGGTGCCCCAACACGCCGAACTCACCTGGATCCTGGGGACGATCAGCGGTATCGGCCAGCTAGAGAGGATGACGCAGTACAAGGAGAAGGCCGACCGGGCCGGACAGAACCTCGGTTTGTTGTCCTACCCGGTGCTGATGGCGGCCGACATCCTGATGCACCGGGTCCACGCCGTTCCGGTGGGCGATGATCAGACCCAGCACCTCGAACTGACCCGTGATCTCGTACTCCGTTTCAACTCGCGCTTCGGAGAGATCTTCCCGTTACCCGAGCGGATCACCCCCGAACTCGGCGCCCGGGTGATGTCGCTCCAGGACCCGCAGGCGAAGATGTCGAAGTCCGATCCCGATGCGGCCTCCCGGGTCAACCTGCTGGACGAGCCTGATGTCATCAGGAAGAAGATCAAGGCCTCCGTCACCGACTCGGATCGCACGGTTCGCTTCGACTGGGAGGAGAAACCCGGCATCTCCAATCTTCTCGAGCTGTTCGCATTCAGCACTGGTCGGACGGTGGCCGCGCTGGAGACCGAGTATGCGGAGGCCGGCTATGGAAAGTTCAAGGAAGCTGTGGCCGAAGCTGTGGTGGAGCGTCTCACACCCATCAGAACCCGTTTCAAGGCCATGGCCGACGACGAGGTGGCGAGGGTGATGCAGAAGGGAGCACTCGACGCCAGAGCCAGGGCGGAGAGCACGATGGTGGCCGTGCGCCGCTCGGTGGGGCTGGCCGGCTAACCGGCCCCGGGGTGTCGCCCGGCCCGTCCGATGGCGGAGAGTTCCATCTCCGATCGCGCTTGGGCCCGGAGCCTCCCGGGCAGGGTGATGCGGAAGCAGGCTCCCCCCAGGCGTTTCGATC
Organism: Acidimicrobiia bacterium; assembly: GCA_035281305.1. GTDB lineage: Bacteria > Actinomycetota > Acidimicrobiia > Spongiisociales > ZC4RG35 > DATEEG01. The sequence continues at coordinate 1,903 of DATEEG010000381.1, forward strand.
GCTCGTAGGTCCTGAGGCCGCCGTGGCGCCGTACCACCATGTCGACGATGGCCAAACCGATCCCGGATCCCGGCACAGTCGAGTTCAGCCGATGGATGCCTCGCTCAAATTGGTCCCAGATCGCCAGCTCGTACTTCCTGGGAACGCCCTCTCCGTTGTCGTGCACCTCGATGACGACGTCATCGATCACTGCGGAAGCCGTGATCAAGACCCGGCCCCCCCCGTACCTGATCGCGTTGACAACCAGGTTGGCTATCACCTGCTGCAATCGATCGGCGTCGAGGTAGGCCGTGAGTCCGGTATCGATCTCGACGTCGAGGGCGCCCTGGCTCTCGGGGATTGAGTTGAGCGTGTCGACGATGAGCTTGTCGAGATGCACCTCGGTCTCGTGAAGCTGGAGTCCGCTCGAACTGCGAGCCAGCAGCAGGAGGTCGGCGACGATCCGAGACATGTAAACGGCTTGCTGGTGGACGACCTCGGTGAGTTCGGTCCGCTCCTTGGTGTCGAGAAACACATGCGGATCCTTGAGGACGTCGAGGAAGCCGACCAGGGCTGTCAATGGTGTTCGCAGTTCGTGGGAAACCGAGGACACCAGTGCTGATCTTTGCAACTGAACCAGCCTCCGGTACTCGCGCAACGCGACTGCCTGGCGCACCACCACGAGCACAACCAGCAATAGACCGATCCCGAGCAGCACCTGGATGTTGGTGGGGATGTTCGACTCGCTCAGCCGCCGGGCGATGAGGCCCACCGCCAGCACCGTGACGCCGTAAGGAGCCAGCATCGCCCATAGGGCCTGGCGACGGTCGGCGTACTCTCGGGGTTTGGGCCTCCGCCTGATGATCGCGGCGACGGCCAAATAGATGGAAACCGCGACGAGGAACAGGGTGAAGTTGGGTTCGGCGTCAGCGAAGTTCTGACCTATGCCGCTGGTCAGGAGGCTCAAGTCAGCAAACGCATGGGCGACCATGCCCACTCCGAACAGCACGATCCGGGGGTCGAATCGAAAGTTGGATCGTCTGACGGTGACGATCATGGCAACTACAACCATCGACACGTCGAGCAACGGATAGGCGACACCGGCGAACCGTTCCCAGGCGGTCGCAGACTCCAGATGCGTTGCAAGGGCGGGGTAGAACACCACCCAGATCAGTGTGGCCATGGAGAGGGAACCGATGAGACCGTCAAGCAGGACCCGAACCCTGTTGCCCAGTATCGATCCGACTTGCGGCATCATGGCGAATCCCGAAATCACTATCGCATACGAGACGACGAAGATGAGGTCGTGGGGGCCATAGGTCGGGACCGGGGGTGCGATCGTGTCGATCACGGCGACTGTCAGAACGCCGAGGGAAGCAGTGATCATGCCTGCCCCGATCATCGCCCAGCCCAGCCGCTCCCGTCCTTCGTAGGTCGACCCGGCTAAAACGATCACGCCGCCCGCTACGCCGAGGCCGATCATTACGCCGATCGGTGCCACGTCTCGTGCCGATTCCGGATCGATGCTGCTGACAACGATCCCTACGGCAACGACGATGAAGGCGAAGCCTAAGAAGACATGACGAAGCCTAGGGGACCACTTGCGGCGCATGGCGACAGAGCCTTGAACAACGAGCGCGGAAGGCATGGTCGTTTATCGGCCGGTGCCTGCGCCGAGCAAAGAAGATTCAGTGCGGGAAAATCAGGAAGCCTCAGCCTCCTTCATGGCCTCATCGGAGATGTCGATGACGATCTCGGGTGTTCCGGCAATCGCCCGGTAATTGCGGGCCAAAGCCTCAATCATCGCCTCTATCTGCTGGGCGCTGTGGTACGTGGTGTGGGTCAGCCTCAAACCCGCCTGCCCGACCGGAACGGCCGGAAAAGCAGCGAAATTCAAGTAGAAACCGTCATCCATCATCCGCCTGCCAAGCTCGAGGGCCTGGCCCGCTCCACCGACTCTCACGAACCAGAGCGGGGTGGCATCCGTGTTGACCACGGGCAGGCTGGCCGCCAGGAGGCCAGATCTCATGGCCTTGATCTGATGGTCGAGAACAGCCTGCCTCTCCTCCAACTCGGGCGACAGGTGAATGTCGGCCGAGGCAATCGCGGCTCCCAACTGGGCAGGGTGGAGCGGTCCCGAGAACACCATGGTCCCACCCGATATCTGCACCCGTTCAGCCATCGCTGCGTCGGGAAAGGCCAAAGCCGCCCCACCGGACCCGAAGGACTTGGCCAGCGAGACGGCGACAACCAGGCGGGGGTGCCACGGAACCAGGTCGAGGACCCAGCCCCGTCCATTGACTCCCCGCCATCCGAAGCCGTGGGCGTCGTCGAAGTACACATGGAGGTTCTCGTGGCGATTCACGAGATCCATGATCTGGGCCACGGGCGCGACGTCTCCCAGCATCGAATAGACGCCGTCGGCGATGTACCAGACCTGGTCGAAACGGCTGCATGCTTCCTCCACTGCGGCCGTCAGGACATCCATGTCATTGTGGGCCACCGGCGTGACCGATATGCCTTCGGCCATCAAGACCTGGGTCGCCAGGTGCACCGTTGAATGAGCCTGGGAGTCGACCAGTACGGCGTCACCCTCGCCAATGAGGATCGGGAGAGCAGCCAGGTGGCCCAGCGTGGTCGTCGGCGGGACGACGACGTGGGCGTGGAAGATCCGCTGCAAACGCTCCTCGAGTTCGGTGTAGAGGCCGATCGAGGTGTAGGCCGAAGAAGACGAGAACACCGGGCCGAAGCGATCGATGGCGTCCTTGGCGGCTGCTTTGAGCCGGGGATCCGTGTTGAGGCCCAGGTAGGCGCAGGAACCGAAGTTCACGAGTCGCCGGCCACCGGTGGTAAGCCAGGCTCCCTCGAGGTTGCGGTCTTCCACCCTTATTGCCGAGAGTCCGCGTTGCTGGGACGCCCGGGCATTTCTTTCGAATAGCGTGAGCAGTCGTTCGTGGCGCGAAGCCCTACCAGAGCGCATGTGCATGCCTTCCTAGTTGGGGAAGGACCAGCCGCCCAAGTCCTAAAAGCGCAAATACCCCGCGCCGCTCCCTA
>DATEEG010000382.1:0-3731 GCA_035281305.1 Acidimicrobiia bacterium
GCCCCGTCAACGCCTTTGGGAGGTTGACGGGTTAGCGGGCCGGCACCGTACTTCGGTGTCGGCCCGTTTTTTGTCTCAGCATTCGACGGATGCCATAGGCTCGAGGTGATCGTGGTTCGCAATTCATCAACGCCACCGGGCCGTCGAGACGGCGACGGCGCCAAACGCAACAATGGGGCGGGCCGTTCCGGCCCGCCGTCGAAGCCCGGTCGTCCGGGTAGTCGGGGCCAACGAGACCAAAGACCCGGCGGTGATCGGGCAGGGGCAGCGCGCAATCAGGACCCCGACCGCGGCCGACGAACCCGTCAGGATTCGCGCCCTCGCACCATTACCGCAGTCCCGGACGGAACTCTCCCCAAATGGGTGCGCGACGAGGTGATTCGGGCAACTCCCAAAGATCGTCGTGACGCGGCCATGCGACAACTGGAGGTCGGGATCGCCCACTACGCAGAGGAACGCTATAAGCGAGCCATCGACCACTTCGGTCAGGCGAAGGCCCTGGCTCCCCAGTCATCCATCATTCGCGAACTTCTCGGCCTCTCGTCGTACTACGCCGAGCAGTGGCTCCCGGCGCTTCAGGAGTTGAGGGCTTTCCGCCGCTTTACCGGTGAGACGATCCACATGCCTGTCGAAATGGACTCCCTTCGGGCTCTCGGCCGGTCGGCCGACGTCGACAAGACCTGGGAGCTCTTCATCGAACTCGGCGGTGACCGCGACACTCAACGAGAGGCCGCTGTCGTTTACGCCAGCCATCTTCTCGACAAGGGCCGGATCTCCGACGCCTGGCGGATAATCCGGCCTGGTCGTCTCGTCTCGCCAGCCGCAGAATCCGAGGTCCGGCGATGGTTTGTCGCGGCTCGTGTGGCTATGGCTGCCGGCGACAAAGAAGCGGCGGCCCGCCTCATCGCGGCGATCGCCAAAGAGGATCCGGCGCTACCCGGCCTTGCCGAGCTCCAGGGCGAGCTCTAAGACTTTCTGTCTCTGCCCCTCCGTACTCTTCGATCCATCTCGCCTTCCCTGACTGAACACTGCCTCAGCCCGTTGCCTGAGGCCAGAAGGGGGTTCCAGTGGACCTGGATATGCCTGAGGATGTCAACGAGCTTGTGCTCAACGGGCGCTTGGCAGCAGCGCCCGACTATCGAGTTCTCGAGTCCGGCAGCAGGATGGCGCGTCTCCTGGTGGCCGTTCGATCCGAGGAGCCGCACAGTCGGCTCGACGTCCTTCCCGTCGTCTGGTGGGAACCTGAAGATGAGTTCGTGGCGGCGCCGCCTCAGGTTGGGAGCAGGGTGTCGATCACCGGTTCAGTGCAACGCCGATACTGGGAATCAGCAGATGGGAGACGAAGCAAAGTCGAAGTGGTCGCAACACACGTGTCAGTCATAGACGAGTCCTCCCACCCCGGACTTCGTTGCTGATTTGGGGCATTGACATGGCTCGTACAATCGCACAGGTTCCCCGATCCCGAGGAGGTGTTGTCATGTCCCGCGATGAGGCGAAGTGGTTCTGGACGGATGACCTCGCCCGCCTTCTCGAGAGCACCGGTCGCACCCACGCGGCAATGGGCCGCTGGATCACCGAGCCGGTGGCGGTGAGGGGTCGAGGGGAGGCGATTGCTGTCGCCGAGGCGCTCCTCGCCGATGAGAGTGAAGAAGACCTTTTAGCTGCCTGACATCAAATCGGGGATGACTCCGGCGTCCCCGATTTGATGTGCCGGTCGGAACGGCACAAGCTGAAGGGCGATGTCTCGAGTTCTCCGGAGCCCTCGCTGGCTAGTGGGCCATGTCCTGGTCATCGCCGTCTGTGTTCTGTTCATCAATCTGGGGTTCTGGCAGATTCGTCGTCTGGAAGAGCGACGGATCGAGAACACGGTGATGGCGAGTCGGCTGGCTGCCGACCCCCAGCCCATCGAGGAGTTGATCGTCGGGGCCGGCAGCGACCTCGATTCGCTCGAGTTCCGGCGCGCCACGGCCGCGGGGGAGTTCGCTCCGACGGAAGAGGTTCTGGTCCGATCCCAGGTCAACCAGGGACTCGCTGGCTGGCATGTCATAACACCGCTGGTGCTGGCCGATGGCCGTGCGGTCCTGGTCAATCGCGGCTGGGTGCCGCTCGAGATGGATGCGGTTCCGGTTCCGGCGGTTCCCCCGCCAGGGGAGGTCACCCTTACCGGGTGGCTTGGTCTCACCCGGGCCCGCCAGGCGGGCGGGGCGACCGAGCCGGAGGGACGACTGACCCAGATAGCCCGGATCGACATCGAGCGCCTCCAAGAGCAGATGCCTTTTGAGTTGGTTCCCGTCTACCTATCGGTTGACGAATCAGAGGCCCCGCTCCCGATTGCTGTTGCCGCACCAATCGTCACCGACGAAGGTCCGCACCTGCTCTACGCGATCGAATGGTTCTCATTCACCTTGATATCGGTAGTCGGCTACATCTTCCTTTTACGCCGCGCTGTTCACCGATCAAACGTCGTCAGCGGGGAGCGCGGGCTTGGCCAATCCCGAGATCACAGTGACATTGGAGAGCCCCGTCAATAGGCCGGGGTCGATCCGTACCTTGGCGCTCCGGCTTCCGGCGCCCAGGATCACCCAATCGAGCGCCATGACCCCGGCATCGATCCAGATCGGAAGCTCCTTCGGCAAACCGAATGGGGTGACGCCGCCGATCATCATGCCGGTGAGGCGCACCGTCTCCTCGGCAGGGGCGAACGAGGCTTTTTTCACGTCCAATCGCTTGCGAACCTCGCCGTTGACGTCGAGGCGGTCGCTGGCGAGCACGACGCAGGCCACATGGCGACCTTCAGGACGCCGGGACGAGACGACGATCGTGTTGGCCGAACGATCGAGAGGAATCCCGTAGGCCTCGCAGAACGCTGCCGTGTCCGCCAAGTCGGGGTCGCAAGCCATTACTTCGTATGTTCGACCGAGCCCCTCGAGGGCTTCGATCACGCGAGGGTCGGGGTGGGCTGTCGTCAAAGGGTGGGGGAGTGTACCGGTTGGCTAAGGTCGCTCCATGACCAGGGTGACCGTGGTCGGCAGCGTCAATCTCGATCTGGTAATGCGCGTAGCCAGGCTGCCGGTCGCCGGCGAAACCGTCACCGACGGGAGGTTCTCCCGGCACCCCGGCGGAAAGGGGGCGAATCAGGCCTTGGCCGCCCGGCGCCTGGGCGCCACAGTGAGCCTGGTCGCCGCCGTAGGCGACGATGAAGCTGCCGAGGCGGCGCTGGCGCTGCTCGAGGAAGCAGGAGTGGACCTTTCGCGGTGCTGGGTTCACGAAAGCCTCCCGACCGGCGTGGCCGTGATCCTGGTCGACTCGAACGGAGAGAATCAGATTGCAGTGGCGCCCGGCGCCAATCGGAGCCTCTCACCCGAGGTCCTCGAGCTTGGCTCGGACGAGGCACTCATTTGCCAGTTGGAGATCCCGGTCGAGACGGTTCAGGCGGCGGCGGCCGCGACGAACGGGTTCTTCTGCCTCAACGCCGCTCCCGCCCGGACCGTACCCAAAGATGTCTTGAGGCGGGCTGATCTGGTCGTGGTCAACGAGGTCGAACATGCGACCCTGGGCGTGGACCTGAGCGACGTGCGCGGCCTAGTTGCCTTGACCCTTGGCAGTGCCGGAGCGACCCTATACCGGCACGGAAGAACTGTTGCCAAAGCCACACCCCCCCGCGTAGAGGTAGTCGACGCCGTCGGCGCGGGTGACTGCTTCGTCGCTGCCCTCACGGTTGGTCTCCTCGA
>DATEEG010000383.1:0-14365 GCA_035281305.1 Acidimicrobiia bacterium
GAGGGCCGTCGCGTTCGCCCGTCTCATGGTTTCCCATTCTCGTTTCCGGATGCCGCGCTCTGTCGGGCCGGATAGGCCGGCGCATGCTTCTCATGTGATCAGCACCGCTACTCGGGAGGTTAACCAGGCATGAGTCGGCCCCGGGGCGACGATCCGCGGTGTTCCGGGCCCTGAGATCGGCGATGATGGCGACCCGGTCGTCTCGAAACCGCCCTGGGTGCACTAGCGAGTTCGCCAAAGGCCTGGCCGTCGTAGATCCAGAAATCAGCCTTTCCCTCTGGAGTTGTCTGCCTTTCAGTGGAATCCACGACCCCCAATTCGGCAGTGGCCAGATCCAACGCACCGGTCGCAGACGAAGGCCGAACCGAGCGGCGAACCTGGGCTGGTCGTGGTCAGACCACTAGCTCCTCATTTCGAGCCGCCGGGAATCCTTGCCGCAACAGCGTCACACCGAAGATCAGTTCGAACAGGCCGCCCGGCACACCAAGCGCGAGTCCCGCCGAGATGCCGAAAAGCTCGAGGACATAGCCGAGAGCGAACACGGCGTAGCCGGCAATACCCAGAGTGGCTAGGTAGCGATGTGCCAATTCTTCCCTCAGCAGCACCCAGCAGAACGGGACGCTACCGATGCCGAGGCCGATCATGGCGATTGCGAACGCGACACCGTTGGCGTCCCCCAGGAGCTGACTGAGCCCGGCGTCGTTCTGCTCGGCCGCGGGGACCATAAGCAGCACCGCGAGGACACCTACGGAAAGCATCACCGCTTCGAAGACCCGCGCCACGAGATAGCCGTTCGCCACGATCGACCTGCGTCGCGGCAGAACTTGCAGAACGAGGACTCCGATCGTCGCGACCGCGACGGAGTTGGCGAGCATCAACAACGAGCCGAAGGCGAGCTGCCGCTCGCCACCGGCGACGCTGGCGACGATGTCGTCGGCGCCTGCCACCCTGTTCACCAGAAGGTTGCCGAAACCGTAAAGCAGGAATGCCGCCAGGAACAACGCGCCGACTACCCGCCCAATCACTCTTCGTTGCATACGATTGCCACCCTTCCTGGGTCCTTCCTCTAGCCAAAGTCGAACGTTGTGCCCTCAGCGTATTGAATGGCTGACAGACATGAGTCGAAACATAGATGGAGGATGACCGGATCCCGCCGTCTGCGAATGCGCGGTGTAGATATGCCGTCCAGGTGTGACGGGAAGCATCCTGGCGCATGAGAGCGTCTCGAGTACATCCCGCCTCCCACCACAAGTACCGAGATGAACCCCGGATCGCAGCCGAAATCTGATACAGAACGTAAGACCTGCACTCCTCCATCCAGTCGCCGGCCGAATCCGTGGAAGCGCTGACTACCCGCGGGGTCCGGCGAATCGAGACAACGCTCCCATAACGTGCCGAGGACCTTTATCGGATTCCCAGGCAAGCTTGCAACCGGGGGTGCCGGCTGACAACGACATCGGTGACTGCCTAGATTCGGATCATGCTTTCGCCTCCATACCACCCTGGCCGCGCACGGATCGTCTTGGCCGTAGGACTAGGGCTCGTATTAGCGGCGTGTGCGATGGAGGACGCCGCCGTGACTTCGGGGCCACCCCCCACCGAATCGGCCGATTCGTCGACTTCTGTGGTGCTCTCTGAAACCTCGGTGGTGCCGACCGCAACCACCTCCCCTTCTACTGTTGCCTCGGCCCCTGCCGGCTTGCCGGGCGGCCGGCTGATGTTCTCTCGATTCGACGAGTCGACCCACACCTTCATCAGCGCCCATCTAATCAAACCGGACGGCAGCGGAGAGGCCGAACTACCGTTGCCGGGACCCGAGGGCGGCGGGCGATGGTCACGCGATGGCAGCCTGATCGCGGTGATGATGATCCACGACGACAGTCGAATCGGGACTGCCATCATCCAACCTGACGGGACAGTAGAGCGGATCCTCGAGATCCCTGATGAAACGCTGAACCTCCCTTGCACGATCTGGTCTCCTGACGACTCGCGGTTGGTGTGCGAAGCGTGGGACGACAACGACCCGTCACGTCACGGGATCTACACCGTCAGTGCCTCCGATGGAAGTGGCCTGACGCGGCTGACCACACCGGCGGGAATGCGCGATTGGCCTGGCGACTACTCGCCCGACGGCACGCAGTTCGTGTTCAAGCGCACGAGCACGAGCGATGAGGCTCCCGGCCCGCTGCTCATGGTGGACGTCGCCGGTGGCCTTGAACCGAGAACGTTCGAGGGGACTTTCGAGGATCCCGGTCGTTTCTCGCCAGATGGCACGTCGCTGCTGACATCGGCGGCAGGCCAGATCAGGCTGATCGATCTCGACGGCAACGTGCTGGAGACCATCGCAGATGGTGAGGCGTATCTGTTCGGCGCCGTCTGGTCACCTGACGGGGAATGGATTGCCTACTCGAGCTCAAGCGGGGGTTTCATTGCCGACATCATGATCAGTCGACCCGATGGCTCGGAACGTTGGCAGGTGACACGGACCCCTGCCAACGAGATCGTCGTCGAATGGGGTGCGTCACCCTGATCGCCACCAAACGGTGACTCTCGGGCGTCTGCTGTTGTGCTGGCTGAAATCCTAACCTTCGGCCCGCCACGGGCACTTGGCCTGACTGGATGAATGAGTGGGAGATCCCGTTCGCCGAGATCATCGACCGGGTGAAGAAGTACGTCGTGTCGAGCACGCTGAGAGCGGTCGATTGGAATGCCGAGTTGGTACAAGGCGCCTTGGGGCAAGGTTCAGCTGACCGTCGGTCAGCGCTGGCCGTCGAGTATTTCTTCTGCAGCTCGGTGTCCTGAGCGGGTCGCTCCTTCCATGTAGCCATTCCAGATGGTGGAGGTCTCGGCCCCGGCCCAGTGGATTCTTCCAACCGGTTGAGCGAGCGCTTCGCCATATTGGGTCCAGACTCCGGCTCCGAGGCGACCGCCGTAACAGCCTCTGGTGTATGCCTCGGCCATCCAATCGAGCTCGACGATGTCGAAGGGTTCGGCTGCCTGGGCACCGAAGTATTGCACCAGGGTGTTGACGACCAGCTCGCGACGCTTCTCAGCGGTCATCAAGCTGGCCTTGCGGGCATGGGCACCCTCGAAGAACCCGACCAGCACCCCGCAGGACGCATCCGGTGGCGAGTTGTCGAACACGACACTGAGCTCGTGGTCCAAGCTAAGTGCGAAACCGCTGAGTCCTTCCTCTCGCCAGAATGGTGTCTCGTAGCCAACTTGCACCTTGATCACCGAACCCGCCGGAATCTGCTGGGTCAGGCCATCGCGCAACGGCGGAAGTGGGGGGTTATAACGAAGGCGGCCAGCCAAGGTCGGGGGAATCGACACAATCACATACTGTCCCGTCACTTCACCTCCATCGAAGGACACTGTTACACCCTGGTCGTCCTGTGTGATCGTGTGAACCGGAGCGTTGAGCCTGACACGGTCGCCGAGCTGTTGCGCAATTCGCTCCGAGATCAGATGGGTGCCGCCTACTACACGTCTCTCTTGTGCCCCTCCGGTTGTCGACGCCAGGTTGTTCAGTCCGCTCCCAGACTTCACATAGAACAAGAAATGCAGCAAAGACATCTCTGGAGACTCAGCGGAAAAGATCGCCGGCACCAACACACGGAAGAATCGCAATGCGAGAGGGTCATCCGTCAGGTCGGACAGCCAGGTGTCCAAGGTAACCCGGTCCAGGTCCTCGGCACCCGGTGTTTCCCACGGTGAAGACGACGAGACCGCTTCCGCACGCGTCTCGATCGCTTCCCATACCCGGCCAACTTCCATCGCTGTTCCCGGCGGCAACCCGAATGTATCGTCGGCGTACCGAACGGTCTTCCCGTCATAGACCGTGATCCCCTCGCCCTCGTCGTAGGTGGGAAAGGTCTCCAGGCCGAGTTCTGATACAAGGGCGGCAACAACCTCTTGTGTCTGGCCAATCCACTGGCCGCCCAACTCCACCGGCACACCATTGCTCAGAAAACCCCCAAGGTTTCGCCCTGCGACCCTGTTTCGCGCCTCCAACACCACCACGCTTTGATTAGCGGCAACCAGGGCCCGGGCGGAAGTCAGGCCCGCTAACCCGCCTCCCACTATGACAACGTCCACATCCGACATCCCTGTCTCCTCGCCCTGTTATGGGCGCAGTCCAAGCTGCCCGGCCGAAGGCGATGATCCCGCTCACCTTCTGGCGTGTCCAATCCAGGTGGCCTCTTCGCTTGTCAGGAGTACAGGCCGTCAAAACCGGGATTTTCGTGTGCGAACCGTTATACAAAACCCGGTTTTCGAATTGTGGGCCCTACTGGACTTGAACCAGTGGCCTCTTCCGTGTCAGGGAAGCGCTCTAGCCGGACTGAGCTAAGGGCCCCAAATGCGGTCGGCTTCATCAGCTGACCCCGAGGCGACGTCCGGAATTGAACCGGAGTGACGGGTTTTGCAGACCCGCGCCTAACCACTCGGCCACGTCGCCACACACGCCCGGCTGAACCAGGCCGGATGGGAGCGGAAGACGGGGCTCGAACCCGCGACCTCAACCTTGGCAAGGTTGCGCTCTACCAACTGAGCTACTTCCGCACTACCCAGAATCTCGAATCGGGGAGAGTCCGGGAGTTTAGGCCGAGCCATCCGCTCGGCCAACCTACCGGCCACTGCTCCCGAAGCCGCGCTGGCCCCGGCTCGACTCCGGCAGGACGTCGCTTTGTTGCCAGGTGACCCCGGGCACTTCGACGATCACGAGCTGGGCGATTCGATCTCCCGCTTCGAAACGGACGGTTTCCTGACCGTGGTTTATCAATAACACCTCGATCTCCCCCCGGTAGCCGGAATCGATGAGGCCGGGTGAATTGACCAGGCCGATCCCACTGCGGCGAGCGTGACCGCTGCGCGGGAGCACCAGGCCGGCGTAACCACTCGGAATTGCCACGGCGATACCTGTTGGAACCGAAACTCTATCCCCCGGCCCCAGAACCACTCCGTGCCGGGCCTGCAGGTCCAGGCCGGCGTCTCCCTCATGGGCAGTGATCGGCGGAGATACGCCGGGATCGAGGACACGGAGGGTAACCTGCACAGGCTGGACCAATCTGACAACCGAAGTCTGACTCTTTTTCGACACGTGGGGCCTTCTGGGTGGAGACCAACCACGGAGAACCCAATTGGCCCTTACGACCCAACAGTCGACGCACTGTAACGACTGCGACGGCAACCACCTCCCCGGCGAACATCACGTCACACGACCGCGACCCCGCAACGGCGGCCGCCACCTTGCACCCAAGAGGGCGAAGTCGACCGTCAGGGCGAGGTCGGCGGCGCCCCGGCGGCGACAGGCCGCGGCCGGTCCCGAGGCGATTGCTCGTGCCGAACTCCCGTCGAAGGCCAAACGGCCTGCGATGCCTTCTGCTGAGGACCTCGGGACCTCGACAGCTGCGTTGCTCAAGAAGGGCGTCGCTGCCGGCCGCACGGCGCTGCGAGGCATCGCCGCTTCCTGTCGGCAGTGGTGGACGGAGACCAAACAGGGATTGCGCGACCTTGTCGACCTCGAGTCGCTCAAGGTCGGCGCGGATGAAAGCCGCCATGTCGAGCGGCCCGAGCCCCCGGCCCGGCCGGTGCGGACGCGACATGCAACTCGAGGGGCGCGGACCCCGGCCCCGACTCCTTCGACTCCGAGCCCCCAGCGGATGAGCGCCCGACCCGGTGTGGAACTTGTCGAGAAGAGTGCCGCAACCCGCGAACACCTCCTCGAGGTTTCGGTCCTGGAGAGTCTCGGCTTCTTCGATCCGGCCAATGAGGTTGTCGTGACGATCGGCTCGGTCGAGAATTCCTACCCCCCTCAGCCCGCACCGGTCCCGTCGCCCGCGGGTGGCCGCCAACTCATCCCTGACATCGACCTGACCAGCTGGAAGCCCCATGTCATTGCACGGTCCAAGCTCGGCCGCAGTCGGGTTTCGACGACGACGATCGTCGTCCTTTCGATCACTCTCCTGGCCCTCGCCATCATCACTGTCAACCTTCTCCGAGCCCCGGCCGAGCAGGCCGCAATTCAGGAGGACGGCCTCGCGGCGGCTTCGACGCAACTCGGTAACGCCCTGGCCGCCCTTGAACCGGTTCTGATCAACGTCAACACCGACGTGGCGGAAGCGACCTCGGTCCTCATCTCAGTAGACAGCGCCGCCCGTGACCTCTTCGACGCGGCCGCGCTCCTGGGCGATGAAGCCGAACAACAGGTACTTCGGCAGTCTGCGGCGGCTTTGGCCGAGCGAGCCCTGGCTCTCGAATCGTCTCTTGGCGACGCCCTGAATTATCGACTTGTGCTCAATCCGCTTTGGAACAGCCCCGATCTCGCCGGTGTCGTCGACCCCACAGCGGCCGCGGCCGAAGTTGCCACCTGGCAGGCCCAGTTGCTCGACATGGTCGAGTCATTGCCGACTTCAACCGAACTGGGAGCCCACGTCGAGCAGGTGCGCGGCTTCGTCGATGGCCTCGAAGCCTGGCGTGTGCGCTATCTGGACGCTCTGGCTCTCAGCGATGTGGCGACGGCGGAGGCGGCGGTTGCCGACCTCGACGGTCAACTCGCGCTGCTAGCCCAGTCCGGTGAGGACACCCTCTCAGGGCTGTTTGAGGACGCCGGCACCGAGCGGAGTCGGATCCTCTCCGACCTCGCGAACATCTCTGGCTGATCCGTCTTCGAGGGCCGCCACTTCTCGACCGAAGTCGCCCGCCTTCTGAAAGTCCTTGTAGACCGAGGCGAAACGCAGGTAGGCGACTTCGTCGAGGATTCGCAGGCTGTCGAGTACCAGACGCCCGATGGCTTCGGACGGCATGGGCCCCCCGAAGGCAGTCGCCGCCGCTTCCACCTCGTCGAGCAATTCTGCCAGCGCTGCCGGCGACACCGGTCGGTCCGCCAGTGCTGCCTCGACTCCCCGATGCAGTTTCTGTGGGGAAAACGGCTCGAGGCGCCCGCTTCTCTTCCTCACGAGAAGGACCGGCAGGCCCCGCTCGTAGGTGGTGAAGCGATGCCCGCACTGCCCGCAGGCCCGGCGCCGGCGAATAGTTGTGCCCTGATCGGTGGGGCGACTGTCGATGACGCGGGTGTCCTCTTCTCCACACATGGGACAGCGCATGGCCGCAGGGTACCGGCCGGCGTTGCTCATGCCGCCGGGAGCAGCAGTACCTGTCCTTGCTGGATCGAACTCGAACGCAGGCCGTTCAAGTCCTTGATTTGCCCGATCACCGATCGGACGTCCTCGCTCGGCTCCACCATCGTTCCGGCGATCTCCCACAGGGTGTCGCCGCTCTGGACTCGATAGCTGATCGGCTCCGGATCGGGAGTCGAGGCGGCTACACGGCCGGAGAGAAGGAGGAAGACCGCGCCCACCGCGATGAGGAGGACCAGCAGCCTGAGGGATAGCAACTGCTTGCGGTGCGACATCGTCTTCCTCCTACCTCCGTGCCTTTCGTCCCTTCGGGCTGTGGAACCCCGAGGGAACATCTGTGTATGTGTCCGGACCGTACCCAGGGGGTGTGACAGAATCCGAACTGACGTTCGATACGTTAGTCGAACACCTGTTCGATTGTCAATTGCACCCACACCCAACCCTCGAGCGAACAGATGTTTGGTTTGGAACGCCCGCGGCACTATTGTCGGTAGAACACCAGTTCGGAGGTTTCGGAAGGATGAGCCCCACCAAAGCGGATGGCAGCAAGTCGAGAACCCAATCAGGCAGGTCCGAGGACCTGAGCGAGCGTCAGCTGCAGGTCCTCACCTTCATCAAGGAGAAGGTGACCGAGCGCGGCTATCCGCCGTCGGTCAGAGAGATCGGCGAAGCCCTCGGCCTCTCATCCCCTTCCACGGTACACAGCCATCTCTCCGCCCTCGTCAAGGCGGGACTGCTCAGACGCGACCCGTCCAAACCTCGAGCAATCGAGGTGCTCGATCATCACAACACCAAGCCCTCAAAATCGAAGGGAGGTCGCCAAACCACGATGCGCGACGTTCCGCTCTTGGGCCGGATTGCCGCCGGATCGCCGATCCTCGCCACCGAAGACATCGAAGACATCTATCAACTTCCCGCTTCGCTGGTCGGGCGGGGCCCGGTCTTCATGCTCAAAGTCAAAGGCGACTCGATGATCGAGGCCGGAATACTTGACGGCGATTTCGTCGTAATCGAACGGGGCGGATCACCGTCCAACGGTGAGATCGTCGCCGCGCTGATCGACGGTGAGGAAGCGACCGTGAAGAGGCTGCGCCGAGCAGGAACTCAGGTAATTCTCGAGCCGGCCAACCCGGCGCTGCAACCGATCGCCTACGCCTCCGGGGTGGAGGTCATTGGAAGGGTTGTGAGCGTGATCCGCTCGCTTTGATCATCCGGGTAGTTCACCGGTGAACGCGTAGCTCACCGGGCCAGTCAGCCACGAGGTGGCGTCGTCGAGTTGAACAATCCCTTCACCGCCGGGAACCCGGACGATGACCTGAGCCTCGATAAATCCGAGGTTACGAGAAGCAGCCGCGGCGGCCACCATGCCGCTGCCGCAGGCCATGGTTTCTCCGATCCCCCGTTCCCATACCCGCATCTCGATTTTGTGGCGGTCCACCACCCGGACGAACTCCACGTTGATGCCCCCCGGGGTGAGCCTTTCCAGTTCCGACCCGAGTTCGGATACGGGTGCCGTCGAGAGGTCCTGCACGAAGGCGACGGCGTGGGGATTGCCAACCCCGACCCGATGCAGCACCCAGCCCTCGAACTCGAAACTCTCCCCGACCTCGGGCCGGCCGATCTCGACCCGGGGCTCGTCTCCGACAGTCACGCTCCGCTCGCCGACAGGGGTCATGATGTTGAAAGTCGGGACGTCGACCAGCCCCCGGTCCAAGGCGAACCGTGCGACACAGCGAAGTCCGTTGCCGCACATTTCGGCGACGCTCCCATCCGCATTCCAATAGTCCATCCGGACAACGCCATCATCGACCGTGACCCGAAGAACGCCGTCGGCTCCCACCCCGCGGCGCCGATCGGCCAGGCGCCGCACGAGATCGGCGGTGACATCGACCGAACCGTCGACCACCACGAAGTCGTTGCCGAGGCCTTCCATCTTGGTGAATTGCATCAAAGCTCCAGCGCCGCTCGCACCGTCTTCAACCGATCGTCGATGGCGTCATGCCAGGCTACCCAACGAATTCTGGGATCCCGGCGAAAGAAGGTGCGTTGCCGCTTGGCGAGAGACACGGTCTCCGCGTGGACCTGCGACCAGGCAGCCTCCTCGTCGAGGCGGCCTTCCACCACGGGCATCAACTGTCGATAGCCGACGGCGGCGGCCGCACTGGGACCGAGGCGCCCTTGCAGGCGCGCCACCTCGTCCAGGAGGCCCGCTTCCCGCATAGTCTCGATGCGGGAAGAGATCCGCGCTTCGATCGCTGGCCCGGGGTCGAGGCCGACGGCAGTGAACTCGTACAACGGTTCATACTCCTGAACGGCCATGGCTTCTTCCGCCATCGAACGGGCGCTGGGCGTCAGGCCTGTCAACCGCCAGACCTCGAGGGCCCGCACCACCCGACGGGGATTGAAGAGGTCGACGAACTCCCCCGCCCGCGGATCGACCTCGAGCAAGGCGTCCACAGGATCCGCCACCGCCTCCATGTCGGCTCGCACCTGTCGGTCGTGCGGGGGAAAGTTGAGAGGGTCCACGACCGATCGAAAGTGCAGCCCCGAGCCTCCGACGATCAGCAGCAAAGGGTGCCGGTCGCTCATCATCAGGGTCCGAGCCTCCCGTTGGAATTCGGCGGCCGAGTACGGGTGCTCAGGTTCGACCACGTCGATCATGTAGTGACGCACACGCTGGCGGTCTGATCGCGAAGGTTTGGCGGTGCCTATGTCCATTCCCCGGTAGACCTGCATGCTGTCCACCGACAGGATCGGAGCGCCGAGTTCCTCGGCCAAACGGACCGCCACCTCGCTCTTTCCGGCAGCGGTCGGACCGAGGATGGCAACGAGTCGGCTCAGACCGGATGCCCGATCAGGTGATGGGGAGCCGCGCTGGTGACTCGCACATCGAGGAAAGTCCCGGGCCGGAATTGGCCTCGAACGTGGACGACTTTGCCTCCCCGGGTCCTGGTCGTGGCGACTTCCCCGTCCTTCCTGGAAGGGCCCTCGGCCAGGGCCTCGACCACCCGACCAACCAGGGCCTGGTTCAACTCGAGAGAGATCTGACTTTGGAGTGCCACCAACCGCTCGAAGCGCTCCTGGATCACGTCGGGAGGAACGAACCGCTCGGTCATCTCGGCCGCCCTGGTTCCGGGCCGTGGGGAGAATATGAACATGAATGCCTGATCGAAACGCTCGTCGGCCATCAGGCTGAGAGTGGCGGCAAAGTCGTCTTCGGTCTCGCCCGGGAATCCAACGATGATGTCGGTCGAGACCGCCAGCCCGGGAATCTCGCGACGAGCCAGCGCCAGCTTCTCCCGGTACCGAGCGGTGTTGTATCCGCGGTGCATGGCGGCCAGGACCCGATCCGACCCCGACTGGAGGGGCAGATGGAGTTGTTCGCAAACGGCGGGGGTCTCAGCCATGGCCGCTGCCACCTCGGGCCTGAAGTCGGCAGGATGGGGACTCGTGAAGCGAACTCGCCGGATCCCTTCGATTGATCCCACCTGACGGAGAAGATCGGCGAACAATGGCCGGCGCCTGCCCCCGATGGCGAGGTCGCGGCCATAAGTGTCGACGTTCTGTCCCAAAAGGGTGATTTCGACAACGCCACCGGCCGCAAGCCCACCAACCTCTCTGAGGATGTCCCCCGGCCGGCGGCTGACCTCGGGGCCGCGCACCGCGGGAACGATGCAGAAGGTGCAGCTGTTGTTGCACCCGACTTGGATCGAGATCCAGGCCGAGTGGTCCAACTCTCGACGAACCGGAAGGGACGACGGCATGGCCTCGAGTTCATCCACGACTTCGGTGATCCCGCCCCACGCCTGGGCATGGTCGATGAGATCCAGGACCCGGTCGAGGTTGTTGGTGCCCATGACGACGTCGACCCATGGCGCCCTTTCCCGGACGAGGTCGCGGTCCTTCTGGGCGGCACAACCCCCGACGACGAGGAGCGAATCCGGGTGGCGATCTTTCCACTCTTTGAGCTGGCCGAGATTGCCGTACATCCGGTTGTCGGCCGCCTCCCGAATGGTGCACGTATTGATGAACATCACATCGGCCTCTTCGAGATCACTGGTGGCCGTCATGCCGTCGGCGACGAATTGGCCGGCAATTCGTTCGGAGTCGTGCTCGTTCATCTGACAGCCGAAGGTTCGGAGGAAGTACCGCTGCCCCACTCGCGTGGGCTGGCGCGGTGACCCGATCTTTCGAGCCGGAGGCGCAAGCAATACCGTTTCAGACATACGAGGCTCTCATTGTGGCTGTCCGGGAGCGACTAGCGTGCGTGATCCGACGCTCGGAACTCCCGGATGACGGTCACCTGGATTTGACCCGGGTACTGAAGGTCTTCCTCCAGCTTGCGGGCGATCCGCCGGGCCAGGTCGCTGGCCCCGAGGTCATCCACCTGACCGGGATCGACAACGACCCGGACCTCACGACCGGCCTGCATGGCGAAGACCTGCTTGACGCCTCCGAAGTCAGAAGCCAGTGACTCCAGACGTTCGAGCCTGCGAACGTAGGACTCGAGAGCTTCACGCCTTGCACCCGGGCGCGCAGCCGACACTGCGTCGGCCGCCTGCACCAGCACAGCCAGCAGGCTCCGGGGCTCGACCTCGTTGTGGTGAGCCTCGATCCCGTGAACAACGGCCGGATCCTCCGAGAATCGCCGGGCGATCTCGGCTCCGATCAGGGCGTGCGAACCCTCGACCTCGTGAGTGACCGCCTTGCCGATGTCGTGCAGAAGGCATGAGCGCTTGACCGGGCCCGGGTCGATCCCCAGTTCGCTTGCCAGCATGGAACCGATGTGGGCCGACTCGACGAGGTGGTTGAGAACGTTCTGGCCATAGCTCGTCCGATATTTGAGCCGACCGAGAAGGGTCACGAGTTCCGGGTGCATCTTGGTGAGGCCGACTTCGAGCAAGGCCCATTCGCCCGCGTCACGGACCGACTGTTCGACCTCGGCTTGCGCCTTCTCGAAAGCCTCTTCGATCGAGGCAGGATGAATGCGACCGTCAGCCACGAGCTTTTCGAGGGTGATCCGGGCCTTTTCACGGCGAACTGGATCGAAGGACGCCACCGAGACTGCTTCGGGGGTGTCATCGACGATCAGGTTCACGCCGGTCACGGCCTCGAGAGTGCGGATGTTGCGCCCCTCACGACCGATGATGCGGCCCTTCATGTCGTCCGAAGGAAGAGTGACGACGGACACCGTCGATTCGGTCACCACTTCCGAGGCGAGGCGCTGGATGGCAGTCGCCAGAATGCGCCGGGCCCGCCGGTCAGCCTCCTCCCGGGCCTTCACCTCGAGGTCTCGCACCAGGATCATGGCGTCGCGGCGTCCGTCGTGCTCGACCTGTGCCAGCAGTTCGTCCTTGGCCGCCTTGGCGTCGACTCCGGCGATTCGCTCCAATTCCGAGCGGGCGCTCTCCTTCAGACGATCGAGGTCCTGCTGGCGCAAGGAGGTCTCGGTTTCCCGCTGGATGAGAATCTGTTCCCGTTGGGCCAGGTTGGCGGCCCTTTGCTCGAGGGTTTCCTCCCGGTGACCCAACCGGGTTTCGATCGCCTCGACCTCAACCCGGCGGTGTTCGAGGGCTGCCTCCTCGCGCTGGCGGAAGGATTCGGCCCGGGCCCTGCCCTCCTCTTCGGCTCGGGCCAGGATCCGCTGGGCCTCGACCCGGGCGTTGCCGACCGGGTCGTCGTCGTCGATCACGGAACTCTTGCGCCGACCACCGCTGCTCTTGGCGGCCAGGTACCCGACTGCCCCGGCCAGCCCGGCCGCGAGCACTGCGATGGCCACGATCCAGAAGTTTTCCATGGCACTGCCTTCCCGGTGCCGCCCGTCCCCTACAACGAGGTGTGCCGAGCCTCTCGGCCCGGCACACAAGCCTTTCGCAGCCACTCCCTCGGGGCATCCGGTCAAGAGTCCCGTAGAAAGGTGGCGCACTCTCCGACCGGCGTTCCGGTCGTTTAGGCGATTGATTGGCTCAGCCGGTCGGGCGGAACCTTTCGTTGTTGTCGTAGGGAGAGTGCTGCACTTTTTTTGTTCAAAGTTGGTTTGTGTGTCTGGGACGCATGTTAACGCATGAGGCCGCCGGCCAGAACGCGAAATCTTCTCTCGGCTCCGACCTTGGACTCAGTTGTCGGCGTTGATGTCCTCCGACAGGCCAACAGTCACGGGCTCACTGTTCATCCCAACCGTCTCGTACACCTTGGCTTGCAGTTGCATCGCAACTTCGGGATTCTCTCGCAGAAAGCGCTTGGCGTTTTCTCTGCCCTGTCCGAGTTGGTCGTTGTCGAAGGTGAACCAGGCGCCGCTTTTCTTGACCACACCCTCATCGACGGCGACGTCGAGGAGGCTTCCCTCCCGCGAGATGCCTTCTCCGAAAACGATGTCGAATTCGGCTTGCCGGAAAGGAGGTGCCACCTTGTTCTTGGTCACCTTCACCCGGACCCTGTTACCGACACTCTCGGCCCCGTCCTTGATGGTTTCGACCCTCCGAACCTCGAGTCGAACGCTGGCATAGAACTTCAGCGCCCGACCTCCCGGCGTTACTTCAGGTGAGCCGAACAAAATTCCTATTTTTTCCCGGAGCTGGTTGATGAAGATGGCGGTGGTACGGGAGCGGTTGAGACTTCCGGTGAGCTTGCGCAACGCTTGAGACATCAGGCGGGCCTGCAAGCCCATGTGGGAGTCGCCCATCTCTCCGTCGATTTCGGCTTTGGGGACGAGGGCGGCGACCGAGTCGATCACGACCACGTCGAGAGCTCCCGACCGGATCAACATGTCGGCGATCTCGAGCGCCTGTTCACCCGTGTCCGGCTGGGAGATAAGCAATTCGTCGATATCGACCCCGATGGCCTTGGCGTAGCCAGGATCGAGAGCATGCTCCGCGTCGATGAAGGCGGCGATACCGCCGTTGCGCTGCGCTTCGGCGACGACGTGGAGGGCGAGGGTGGTCTTGCCGCTCGATTCCGTGCCGTACATCTCGACGACCCGGCCGCGTGGTACGCCGCCCACTCCGAGGGCAAGGTCCAGAGCCAGGGCTCCCGTGGAGATGACTTCGATCTTGCGGTCGGCGGCGTCCCCCATCTTCATGATGGCTCCCTTGCCGAACTGGCGGTGAATCTGTGAGACCGCCATGTCGAGCGCTTTGTCGCTCTCCACGCCCCTCTCCTTTCTGTCGGCCGCCTCCGGCCGGTCTGCCTTCTCGGGCCGCTGTGATCTGTCAGCCATGTTGTGTCCT
>DATEEG010000384.1:0-5713 GCA_035281305.1 Acidimicrobiia bacterium
GAGGTGCCTGTGATGAGGCCCGGAGTGGCCAAGATTCCCCCGTACGAGGCTGGTAGGCCCATCGAGGAGGTGGCGCGCAGCATCGGCCTCGATCCTGCCACGGTCATCAAACTCGCCTCCAATGAGAGTCCCAACCCTCCTTTTCCCGAGGTGGTGGAGGCCATTGCTGCCGCCGCCGCCGGCAGCAATCGCTATCCCGACAACGATTGGCACCAGTTGGCCGAAGCAGTGGCGGACCGTCTCGACATCGATCCCGATCACCTGATGTTCGGCGGCGGGACATCCGAGTTGCTTCGGGTCACCTCCCTGGCGGTTGGCGGCGAAGGAACCAGTGCTGTGTATCCGTGGCCGTCCTTCATCATCTATCGAATGGGTTCGGTCCTGGCGGGCAGCGCGACGATCGAGGTGCCGCTTACCGCCGACTACCACCTCGACCTCGACGCGATGTCCGGCGCCATTCGAGACGACACAACGGTGGTTTTCCTTTGCAACCCCAACAACCCGACGGGGACCCATCGCTCGGCCGCGGCGGTAGCCGAGTTTGTCGCCTCGATACCCCAGCAAACGCTGGTGGTGGTCGACGAGGCGTACTTTGAGTACGTCACGGCTTCCGACTATCGCTCCGCTCTCGATCTTGCCCTCGAGCGTCCGAACGTCATCGTGCTTCGGACCTTTTCAAAGATCTACAGCCTCGCCTCGCTGCGGGTGGGTTACGCGATCGGGCATCCGTCCACCCTGGCCGACCTTCGGCGCGCACAAGCTCCGTTCACGGTTAACGGCCTCGCCCAGGTGGCGGCGCTGACCGCCGTGCAGTATCCGAACCGCGTCGCCGAGAGAGCCGAGTTCAACGCCAGGGAGCGAGGCCGGCTGGAAAAGGCCCTGGAAGAGCGCCACGTGGAATTCGTCCCCTCGCAGGCGAACTTTGTCTATTTGCGACCCGACCGAATGGCCGACGACACGTTTCAGGCATTCCTCCATTTGGGGGTGATAGTCCGCCAGTTCGGAAACGGATGGATTCGCGTGACTATCGGCTCCGTCGAGGAGAACGATCGGTTCCTTCAGACTCTGGATTCGCTGCTCTAGCGGCTGATAACCGGCTGGGCCGATGCCAGCGGCCCTCCGCACGGATTAGGTTGGCGACATGCCGAACCTCGAAGAATTCTGTCAGATCAAAGCCACCATGACTCCAAGGATGTTGGGCAAGATGCCGCAAGGTGCCCGGATCGATTTTCCCTTCGAGGGGACCGCCACCAGCGTGCACTGGGAAGGCGAGCGGCCGGTCAAGGGGGTGGACTACGTCACAGTGCGATCAGACGGTCACATGGACCTCGACATCCGCGCGACCATCGGGGAGAAGAGAGAGACCGTGGCCTATCAGGGATCAGGGGTCTCGATCGCCGTCAGCCCGACCGAAGCTTTGCCGCAAGAACTGATCACGTTTCAGACGGGCAACGAGGACCTCGCCTGGCTCAACACCGCGGTGGGGGTGGGTCTCGGTGGCGGTGAAGGTGGCGCGATCTCCATCACGATCTTCGTGGTGCGCGCCTAGGTTGCGCCCGCCATGATCGACACGATTGGCCTGCTCGCCGGATCCGGCTGGGCCGCCGGGCTCAATCTTTACCTGGTGACTTTCCTGCTCGGGCTCGGCGGTCGCCTCGATTGGCTGGAAGTTCCGGCGGTCCTGGTCCGAACCGACGTGATGATCGTTGCCGGGGTCCTCTATGCGGTCGAGTTCCTGGCCGACAAGGTCCCGTACCTCGACAATATCTGGGATGCGGTCCATACGATCGTGCGCCCGGTCGGGGCCGCCGCCCTCGGATATGTGATCGCAGGCGATTCGTCATCGGTCGGCGCAGCCGTCGGTGCGATCCTGTCAGGATCGCTCGCGCTCTCGGCGCACTCGGCCAAGGCGACAACGAGGGCAGCGGTGAATACGTCCCCGGAGCCTTTCTCGAACATCTTCCTTTCGGTGGCAGAGGATGGTCTGGTGGCCGGATTGATCGCTCTCGCCATCGCCAACCCGGCTGTCACTCTCATCGTGGTCATCGTCCTCGCAGTGGGTGCCGTCTGGTTGACGGTCAAGCTGTTCGGCGTCGTTCGTCGTTTCAGATCGCGATGGGCGGCCCGGAAGGCGGCCGGCTGAAGCGGCGCCTGTCAGCCTGAGAAGTCGGGCTTGCGCTTCTCGAGGAAGGCCCGCATCCCTTCGAGATGCAGGGCCGTCCGGCCTAGTTCTCCCTGGGTGACTCGTTCAGCCTCGAGGGCCGACGAGAGGTTCGAGGCAGCCGCCCCAAGCAGGAGCTTACGGGTAGCGGCGTACGCCGGGGTAGGGCCTGCGGCGAACTCGGAAGCGAGCATGAGAGCCGCGGACAACAAATCTCCGGGTTGGGCGATTCGGGCCAGCCCGAGGTGGGCAATCTCGTCGGCAGCCATTCGCCGGTTGGTGGCGGTGAACTCGATGGCGCGGGCCAGGCCGAGGTGATGGACCAGCATCCAGGTTGATCCGGTATCAGGGATCAGGGCCAACCCAATGAAGGCGGAGAGGAAGAACGCCTCGGAGGAAAGGACCCGCAGATCGCAGGCGAGGGCCAAACCGAGACCGGCTCCGGCCGCCACGCCGTTGACCGCGGCGATGGTCGGAACCGGCACATCGACCAGTGCCTGGACCATCGGGTTGAAACGATCGTTGATCACCGAGGCCAGATCGGGCCCCCCGGTCTCGTAGTCGGCCATCAAGTCGGCCAGGTCGGCTCCCGCACAGAACGCCTTTCCTTGCCCGGTGAGGATCAGTGCTCTCGACTCGACACCCGCCCGGCTGATTGCTTCGACCAGTCGCCGGCTGAGCTCTCGGGACACCGAGTTGAACTTCTCGGGTCGGGACAAAGTGATGACGGCCACGGTCCCGTCCATTCGATAGTCGACACTCATGAGTCCTCCGCGATCTGAATTTGAAGTGAGGCTAGAAGCCCGACGGCCTCGCGCCTTCCGCGAAGCAAGTAGGCAGTCGGCAGTAAGCAGCAGGTGGAAGTAAGCAGAATGAGCCGGTCGACCCTTGCCCCGGGTTTGGCGCGGATGGTCGATACCAAACAAGCAGATCTCCGCGCAGAACTGCCTGCTGCCTGCTGGCTACTGCCTCTGATGGCTGCCTGTAGGCTCGCTGCGTGGCCGGGCCCTGGTTGCAGACTCTTGAATCGGATTCGCAACCCGACCTTCTCATTTCGAGTCCGGACGGGACCCTCATCGAGATTGCGCCGATGGTGAATCAGGTCGTCGGAGTCGACCTCGACTCCGGGGTCGATGTTCGGCGGCTCAACGCCGTGATCGCAACCTCCGATCACGAGTGGAAAGGTGGGTTGCCGGTTGTGGTCGGATCCCGGCCGGAACGCGTTTTGAAAGCGCTGGAACAGTTCATGGTCGTCCAATTGGGTCCGGGCCCGCCGCTGGGTTCACCGAGCAACGTGGCGGCGGTGGTCGGCCTGCACGGCTTCTCGGACCGACCCGGCGCCGCCGACACGTCGTTTTCGATGCAGATGGTCGACGATTGGGGGATCGACGACGTGGTGGCTTCAGCTCTGGATCTTGCTTCGAGACAGGATCGAGCGCTTGCGGTGTTGTTCGACCTGGCGGTGCTTGACCCCGCGTTCGAAGATGAGCGTACGACCCCGGGAGGTCTTGACCTGAGGAGGTTGTTCCGAGCGGCCAGGTCGTGTGGCCGCCGCGCCGACGTCTCCGCGGCCGGCTTCGTCAAAGCCGCCTCCGAAGTGAACCTGGTCCATGCGCTGTTGCACTTCTGTGCTGGACTGGCGGGTCGATGACACCCACGCCGCAGGGACAGGTGACGATCGATGGCGGCCCGCTCGCCCCGGACGACGTAGTGGCGCTGGCTTACAGGCGGGCTCGTCCGGTTCTCGCCCCGACCGTGGCGGAGCGAATGGCCCCGGCCCGGAGGGTTGTCGAGGAGGCTGTGGCAGGGGACGACATCGTCTACGGGATCACCACCGGTTTCGGTGCTCTCTCTACCACCCGGGTCAATCCCGAGGAGGCAGCCGAGCTGCAAATCAACTTGCTTCGCAGCCATGCCGCCGGGGTTGGAGCACCGCTGCCTGATGAATTGGTGAGGGCCATGCTCGCGCTCCGGGCCCGGACCCTGGCCCAGGGCTACAGCGGAGTGCGGATCGAGATCGTCGCCCGATTGATCGAGATGCTCGACTCGGACCTCTTGCCCGTTGTGCCGTCGCAAGGATCCGTCGGCGCCTCCGGAGACCTGGCACCTTTCGCTCACCTGGCGCTGCCAATCATCGGGGAGGGCTATTTGAAGATCGACGGCCAGGTCGTCCCGGCGGCGGCGGCTCTTGAGCAAAAGAACCTGTCGCCCCTGATCCTCCGGCCGAAAGAGGGTCTTTCCCTCCTGAACGGGACCGAGGGGATGTTGGCGATGGCGGTCCTGGGTCTCGACCGGGCCAGACGACTAGCCCGCGCCGCCGACATCGCGTGCGGGCTTTCGGTCGAAGCTTTGCTGGGATCGGCCCGGCCATTCCGGCCGGACATTCACGCTCTTCGTCCGCATCCGGGTCAGATCGAGTCCGCCCGCCGGATCACGGCCGTGATCGATGGCTCGGAGATCGGAGCCAGCCATGCGGACGACTTTCATCATGCAGTGCAGGACGCATACTGCCTCCGGTGCGCACCCCAGGTGCACGGGGCGGTCCTCGACACTCTCGACCACGTCGAGGCTGTCCTGGTTCGAGAGTTGGGTTCCGTCGTCGACAACCCGATCGTCTTCGCCGCAACCGGGGAAGTTGTCTCGGGAGGGAATTTTCATGGGCAACCGCTGGCATTCGCGCTCGACTTCATGGCGATCGGCGTCACCGAACTGGGGTCTATTTCCGAGCGCCGGACCGACCGCATCCTCGACCCTCAGCATTCGGTCGGGCTGCCGGCGTTCCTGGCTGCCCGCCCCGGGGTCAACTCCGGCTACATGATCGCCCAATACACGGCCGCGGCCCTGGTTGCCGAGAACCGGGTTCTCGCCCACCCCGCCTCGGTCGAGTCGATTCCGACTTCTGGTTCCCAGGAGGATCACGTCTCGATGGGTTGGGGTGCGGGGAGGAAACTGGCCCAGGTTCTCGACAACACTGCCCGGGTGCTGGCCATAGAACTGATCTGCGCTGCCCAGGGCCTGGAGTATCGGCGGCCCCACCGGCCCGGCCCCGTAGCCGACCGCATTTGGGGGGCAATTCGACGGTTCATCCCGCCGTTGGATGCCGATCGGTCGATCGGCCGCGAGATCGAGGACATGGCGGCATTCATCGAGGCCGGAGGCCTCGACGAGAGCCTCGGGCACACAGTCTGACCAGCCCGAAAACCCTGTAGAAAGCCGCCCGGGCCACCGATATTTCAAAGGCAGGCGACCCTCCCCGGGGAGCTGCGGTCCCCACCGGGTGTGTCGGACCGGCAAAAGGGTAAAGCGGACGGCACCAAGGTCCCCGCCAATTGGAGGTCACGGATGAAGTTCAGCGGACGGCTTCAGATCGAAGCAGATCCACGAAACTGGCTCAAAACCGACCTCAACCTGAACCACGGCCGTCTCGAACTCGTCAGCGGCGGTGACATTTTGGGTTCGTGGTCGACGGCCCAGGTCAAAGCGGAGAGAGTTGAGGGCAACCGGTTCCAACTCCACCTTGGTGACGACCCGGCCGTTTTTGCGGCCGACGAT
>DATEEG010000385.1:0-10549 GCA_035281305.1 Acidimicrobiia bacterium
ATCGGGGTCGAACGGGGCCGGAGGATCATGCCAGTCGGGGCCCCATCTCTCTCTGTACTCGATACCGACCTGCCTGGCTGCCCGCCTGAGTGTCGTGACCTCCTCGCCCTTGGCGGTGTCGCCTTCTTGCACTACGAGAAAGGATCCCTCCATCCGCACTTGACGGTCGTTTCCGTAGAAAGGGGTTCCGAAGCCCCCGTGCGTGTAACGGAGACCGAGTTTCTCCTGTACGGCGAACCGGGCTGGGGCGAGGACGAAGAACGCAAGCTGACCCAGAGATGCCACGGTCGAGATGTACTGGTCGGGCAACGCGGGCAAGCGGGACCATGCCCCGAGCCAATGAGAGGAAGCGAAGTCGGACAACTGCGCGTGCTGACGCGACAACTCGTCCCAGGTCACGTCTCCGGCAGAGGTGGGGGTTACCACCGTCAGGTTCGGATCCCGATCATCAAGAGCGGTGGGATCATCCGCTTTGTAGTCGCCGTCGTTGACCGCAGGCATCGAAGGCTCGAGGACCCGCGCCTCATACCCGTCCTGCAACAACTCCTGGGCGTCGGCCCGCGGGTTGGTGGCCCTGATCTCGCCCATCAACGCTCGTCCGCGGCTGGCGCCGGCCTTCGCCAGAAGAGAGCCAGTTGGCCGATTCCCGCCGCAAAACCTCCCAATCCGATCAGAAGGTTCCAGGTCGTTCCGAAATCGATCCCCAACGAGTCGTCCAACGTGTAGCGGCCGCCGCCGGTCCAGGCGATCACAAACGCAACCCACGCCAGAACATTGACGTACTCGACCCCCTCGCCCTTGCGAAAGACGAAGAAGCCGTTGAATCGATGGATGGCTCCGGCGGCGACTGTCATGGTGGCGACGACCGCCGCCGCCGCCAGCGGTGTGAGAAGACCAAGGATCAAGAGGAGACCGGCTCCGAGTTCGGTTACGACCGACATCCTTGCCTGCATCGGCGCAGATCGGAATCCGACCCTGGCAAACCACTGAGCGGTTCCCTCCAGGGTGCGGGCGTGATTGACACCGTGGGCGAGAATCGTCAGACCCACCACGACCCTGAGCAGAAGGAGTCCGCCATCGACCGGGTTCATTTGGGTTCCCGGTCGACCACACCGGAAGCGATGGTGCCTCTTCTTTTCATCGCGAGGAGCGTAACCCCTGCCAATCGTTCGGCTTCGATGGCAAGCGGCCGCGGGTCGACCAGCGATACCGTGGCTGAATGTCGAATTTAGAGGAGGCTTTCGGTCTCGATCGGCGTTGGGAATTCGTCAGCCGCCGATCATCGTTCGAGCTGCCCGGCGGGCTCATCTACCTGGACGGCAACTCGTTGGGGCCGCCACTTCGTGGCCTGGCCGACGACGTCGCGGCCGTGGTGCGCGACTGGAGCGAGCATCTGATCTCAGGTTGGTTTGGCACCGATGGCGGCGAGGGATGGGTCGGCCTTCCCGAGCGGGTCGGATCCAAGTTGGAACCGATCCTGGGCGCCGCGCCCGGATCGGTCGTGGCGTGTGACTCGACTACGGTCAACCTGTACAAGGCGGTGCAAGCTGCGTGCGATCTTCGACCCGGTGACCTCCTCACCGACTCTGGCAACTTCCCGACCAATCTCTATGCGCTGGCGGGGATCGCCGATGCCCGGGGACGGAGGCTGGTGGTCGTCGAACCCGATTCGATCGAAACCGCGATCAACTCGTCGGTCGGAGTGGTCTCGTTGACCCAGGTCGATTTTCGTTCCGGCCGACTTCACGACCTCGCTTCTATCACCCGGAGAGTGCACGAAGTCGGGGCGTTGGCGATCTGGGATTTGTCACACACGGCCGGGGCCATGCCGATCGATCTGGAACTCAACGGCGTCGATCTGGCAGTGGGATGCGGTTACAAATACCTGAACGGAGGGCCGGGAGCGCCCGCCTACATCTATGTACGTCCCGACCTCGACGGCGAAGTCAGAAATCCGATCGCTGGATGGTTTGGGCATCGCCGGCCCTTTGATTTTTCGGCGGAGTTCCTTCCCGATGACGGCGTCGGCCGAATGCGGGTGGGGACGCCCCATATCCTTTCGTTGGTCGCGCTAGATGCAGCTTTGGATGTATTCGCTGACGTGGAGATAGCGGACCTGCGCGGCGCCTCACAATCACTGACCGGGTTCTTCATCGAGATGGTGGATAGGGAACTTGGATCGGCTGTCGAGGTGATCACACCCCGCGACGCCGAGCTGAGAGGAAGCCACGTCTCCATCCGGCTCCCCCGAGCAGACCGGCTCGTCGCATCCCTGGCTACGGCAGGCGTGATCGGCGATTTTCGAAATCCCGATGTGGCCCGGTTCGGCCTCTCGGCACTTTTCAACACTCACGAAGAGGTGGTGCGGGCTGTGACGGAGATATCGGCGGCGTTAAGAGGTTGAGGGCAGGAGAGGGGACTGGCCCAATCCGACGACCCGGGAGCGGGCGGTCTCACCCTTGTTGTCGACCGGGAGAAGCTGGGCCCTTCCCCTGCGCCCGTCAATCTCGAGGTCGACGACCAGCGCCTTCCCTGCTACTCCGGTGCCGGCCATCAATTCCAACGTGCCCCGCCAGCTGAGGTTCGCCTCGTCATCCTCGAGACTGGCGATCCCGATGGCAAGCAGGTTGCCGGTCGTGTCCAGGATACGAACGGGACCTGAATAGGGGCTGGCGGTCATCGATCTGATGATAAGCAGGCCGTCCGACGGGACAGTTTGGCGGCTCACGCGATTGGCAGAGCCGGTTCGGGCAAGACGAAACCTGGCATCACGATCCCGGTTCCGCGGGGCTCTCAAACCGAACTACGGGTTCAGCGGTCGACACCCGCCTAAGGCGGGGCGACCAGGCGACTTCCCGCTCTTCGCTGCTCCGACAACCACACCAGACTCAACCCGCCCGGTGTGGGGCAGGTCTTTCGCGGCCGCCGGCGATAGGCTCCACCCATGCCGGAAGCCCCGATTCATCAATATCTCCCCCGGCTGGTCCGAGAGTGGGACGATGAGGCGGCCGGTCGTCTGCATCGGTCGATCGACGGTTCGATGGTGTTCGTCGACGTTTCAGGCTTCACCAAGATGTCCGAGCGCCTTGCCCGGCATGGGAAGGTAGGGGCAGAAGAGGTCACCGAGGTCATCGGGGGCACCTTCGAACGTCTCCTGGGCGAGGCGTATGCCTACGGCGCCAGCCTCTTGAAGTTCGGCGGCGATGCCCTTCTGCTCTTCTTCCAGGGTGACCGCCACCATCTGCGGGCGGCCGCGGCGGCGGCGAGCATGCGACACTGCCTGCGCGAGCTCGGCCGCTTGAAAACCACGGCCGGTCTCGTCTCGCTGCGAATGTCGGTGGGAGTCCATTCCGGGCTGTTCGACTTCTTCATGGTGGGCGAGTCACACCGGGAGCTGATCGTGGCCGGCCCGGCCGCCACCACCACCACGGCGATGGAGGCTGCGGCGTCGGCCGGCCAGATTCTGCTCAGCCCCGCCACGGCCGGCCTGTTACCCAAGCGCAACGTCGGTAAAGCCCTCGGCCCCGGGTTTCTGCTGGCGGGACGGGTCGAGGTGGACAGGGTCGATCTCGAGCCCGCCCAGCCGAAGCCGGAACTGCACCAGTTCCTGGCCCGCGGCCTGCGAGCGCCTCTCCTGGCGGGTGAGGTGGAGCCCGAGCACCGTCCGATCGCGATCGGATTCATCCATTTCATGGAGTTCGACGACCTCATCGCCAGATCCGGATACGACGCCGCGGCGGCAGCGCTCGACCGATTGGTGAGAACTGTTCAGGCCGCCGCCGACCGGCGAGATGTGACGTTCCTGGCCAGTGATATCGCTCCGGATGGTGGCAAGATCATCCTCACCGCCGGCGTGCCCCTGGCCACCGGGAACGACGAGGAGCAGATGCTGCTCGTCCTCAGGGAGATAGTGTCCGTCGGCCAGGACCTTCCGGTTCAGGTCGGCGTGAACTGGGGCCCGGTTTTCGTAGGGGAAATTGGTCCTCGCTTTCGCCGTACCTATACCGTCATGGGCGACACCGTCAATCTGGCGGCCCGCCTCATGGCCAAAGCTCCGGCCTTCGAGGTTCTCGCCACCCGCGAGGTCCTGGAGGGCTCGCGGACCCTGTTCGAGACCAGAGAGCTCGAGCCGTTCCTGGTCAAAGGCAAGAAGCTGCCGGTCCAGGCCTTTGCCGTAGGTGATCCGACCGGAAGTCGAGTAGCGGACATCGCTACCCCACTCGCCGGCCGGGCCGAGGAACTCGAAGTCCTCGTACGGGCGTGGGATTCGGCGGCTGCCTCCCGGGGCCGGCTGGTGGAGCTGGTGGCCGAACCGGGGATGGGGAAGACCCGGTTGCTTCAGGAGTTCCTGATTCGGTCCGGCGACTCCAGAGTGATCAGGGGTGAGTGCCGCCTGTATCAGGCCGCCACACCGTACTTCCCCTTCCGGACGCTCCTTCGTCAGGCCCTGGACCTGGAAGGGCTGGATCCGAAGGAGACCGCCGACAAGCTGGCTGGTCTGGTGCAGGAAACGGCACCCGACCTGATCCCCTGGCTGGCGCTGATCGGTGTCGTGCTGAATGTCGAGATCGAGCCGTCGTCAGAGGTCGCCCAGCTGGATGATCAGTTTCGACCTGCCCGGACGGTCGCCGCCGTAGGAACCTTGCTCGAGGCAGTCATCACCGCACGAACGCTCATCGTCATCGAAGACACCCATTGGATGGATGACGCATCGCGGGAACTGCTGGCGGGCCTGCTCTTTGGCTTGGAGCGTCAGCCCTGGATGCTCATATTGACCCGCCGACCGGGCGAGGCGGGTTTCGTGGCCCCGGTGGCGAGTCACGTGGATTCAATCGAGTTGCATCCGCTTTCTCAGGACCAGGCCGAAGCGCTGATCATTTCCGCCACTACCGATCATCCCCTGCTGCCGAGCCAGGTCGAGGCCCTGGCGGCTCGAGCCGCAGGAAACCCCCTGTTTCTGGTCGAACTCTTGCGCTCTTTGAAGTCTGGCGGCGACGTGGCGTCCCTTCCCCATTCGGTGGAGGGGCTGATCGCGGCGCGCGTCGATCGGCTCCCCCCGGGCGATCGACAGCTGCTGCGACGACTGGCGGTCATGGGCAATGGCTTCCAGGTGGAGCACACCGGCGCCGTGCTGTCGGACATGGAGGCAGGCTCGCGCGTGAGAGCGATCCGCCGCCTGGGCGATTTCGTGACGATGAACCACAAGGGCTGGGTGCAATTCCGGCATGCTCTGATCAGAGACGTCGCTTATGAGTCGCTGCCTTTCAAAAGCCGTTCGGAACTTCATCGCCGGGTAGGGGACTCGATCAGACGCGCCGCCGGCGACAACCCCGACGGCCAGGCCGAGCTTCTCTCGCTGCACTATTACCAGGCACAGAACTGGGCGGACGCCTGGCACTTCTCGCGGGTGGCGGGCGATGGCGCCAAAGCCGTATATGCCAATCAAGCCGCCGGGACGTTTTATAGCCGGGCATTGGCCGCGGGCCGCCACCTCAAAGACATGCCCGACGAAGACCGGGCAGAGGTTTCCCAGTCCCTCGGAGACGTCCTCGAACAGGCCGGCCTCTACGACCAGGCGCTGGAGGCGTACCGCCGGTCGATGAGGTTGTCGGGTGGCGACGGCTTCTTCTGCGCCGACCTGCATCTCAAACGTGCCCAGGTGAGGATGCGAAAAGGCGGTTATGCCACCGCGTTGCGGGACATCGCCGAGGGCCTTCGTATCGTCGGTGACCGTTCGACCCCGGCGGCGGTTGCCATGCGAGCGCGGTTGATTTCTCTCCGCTCGACAGTGCGGATGGCCCAACAACGACCTCGCGAGGCCCTGGCCCTGGCCGAACAGGCGGCCGCCGAGGCGAGAGTGGCCGGAGAGATGCAGGCGCTGGCCCGAGCTTTCACGACCATGGATTGGGCCCACTTCGTCCTCGGCCATCCCGATCAGGTCGTCCACGGTGACGAAGCGGTCGAGATCTACGAGTCCCTCGGTCTGCTCGACAAGGCGGCGGACGTGATAAACAACATGGGAGGTTTCGCCTATTTCTCCGGACGCTGGGACGAGTCGATCTCCCTGTACACGAGGAGCCGCGAAACGTACCTCCGGGCCGGCAACGACGTCCTGGCGGCCATGGTCGGCGCCAACATGGGCGAGGTCCTTCTCAGCCAGGCCAAGCTCAAAGAGGCTGAGCCGATCCTCGATGAGGCGGTTCGGGTGCTCCGTGCCGCCGGTAACCAGGATGACGCCATCAACGCTGAACTCCACCTGGCCCACTTGATGAGCGAGCGGGGAGATTCGGCCCGGGCGTCCGATCTGCTCCTCAAGGTTCGCAAGGACGCCTTTGATCTGGGCCAGACCCTCTATGCGTTCGAAGCGGGCCTGTATTTGGCTGCCTGCAAGTTGCAGGAGGGAGATCCGCAGGGGGCCCTGGACGGAATTGCCGAGGCGACGGCCCGAGGTGGCGAAGAAGCCAAGTTCTTCGAAGCCAAAAGAGCGCGGATTTCGGCCGCCGCCCTGGTCGAGATGGGACGGTTCGAGGAGGCGTCGGCAGAACTGGAATCGGGGCTGCGATCGGCTCTCGACCTGGGTCTTCCCCACGACGAGGCGTTGATCAGGGTGGCCCGGATCTCGCTCGCAACCAGGATCGGCGTCGAGCCTGACGCTGGTGAGGTGGAAAAAACGAACCGCCTGCTCGCCCAGTTGGGGATCGAGCAGGCGGTCGCTGTCGTCTAGTGCGGTATTACTTGAACCTGATATCGGCCGTGAAGACGATGTGCCAGATCGTCGTCCCGTCCCAGTCCTGACTCACATCGACGACGCAGGCGGTGTCGCCGCTGGGAATGGCCTCATCGTTGATGGAGCCGGTCGCGTCGTCTCCGTCGAGTGCAAAGGGGTTCTGCACGCACGGCGGGATGTCATCGAAGGTGTCGTAGGGGGCTGAGGCGTCGTACGTGATCGTGGCACTGAGCGGGGTGGTCAGCGTCTGGGCGAACGTCAGATACGCCTCATAGGCGGCAGCTTGCGGTGGATCGACCGGATCGGTGACATCGAAGGTGATAGATGGATCCCCATCCTCGTCACTTTCGGAAGCCGTCAGGTTGTAGGGCTTGAGGACGCATTCGCTGCCGTCCGTGTTCCCGTGGCGGATGATCGTCCCGACCACCGACCCGGCGCTATCGGTGGCCTGGTTGTTCTCGGTCGTGCAGCCGAGTTCTCCCTCGAAGCTCTCCACGAGGTTGAAGACGGTGTCGCTGGTTCCGGCGTCGCCGCCACCCTCCAGCGAGAACTCGCCCGCCAGTGGCTGCAGGAACACGACGGTGTCGAACTCTCCCGACGGAACGATGCTGACCCGGCAGTTGTCGTTGCCCCCTGAGTCGGGCCCGGAGTCGGAGGCGTTGCGGCAGTTGCCGGTTCTGGCGTCGTTGGTGAGACTGAGAGTGAAGGGCGCAGGGGTGGTTCCTTCCACACCTTCGCCGGCGATGATGCTGGAACCGGACCTGACCTCATAGATCCCGAGGCTGGTGGCCCCGAGTTTGATCTCGATCTGAATTCTGGCGTTGCCCTTGAGTTCGAGATCCAAAGCAACGCTGATGGCGTTGGGAACGTTGTCGAGCGTCAGGCTCATGTTCTCGGTGGTGTCGACCCGGCCGCAGGGGGTGCCGGTGGCGCCGCCCGACTTGACCCCGATCGACGTTCCGACCAGGCCGATCCCGCGGTCGCTTCCGGTCAGGTCGACCAGGTTTCCGCTCCCGGAGACCTCACACCTGTTTGGAGTCAGGGTCTGCGTCTGGTTGGCCCCCGTTGTCGGGTCGTAGGTGAATACCCCGACGCCGTTGGCGACATGAAGACTCAGGGTGCCGGCTGGCACGATTATGGCCGATGCCGCCGTCATGGCGGCAAAAGCAAGTGACAGGGCTGCGACCAGGGCAAGAAGGCCCCAGCGCGATCGAGACTTGGTGAACATCGACGCCTCCCAGCGATTTTGATAACGCGTCGAGAAGAAGAGGACCCCAAAAACCTCTCCATCCCGTTTTCACACTCTACAGCCTCCAGCGACGTGTTGTATATGGCCTTTTTTGGGGGCTCCCGGCTGGGTGGCAACCCTATTTTCGGGGCTTCAGCTGCGGCAGTGACTTGGATCTCAGCACGATTTCCCGTCGGTACGACTGGTGGATCTCGTTGGCCTGGCGTTCGGCCGCCCGGCGGGTTTCCTCGACGGCCTTGCGCAGCTCGGCCACGTCGGATCGCAGCCGTTGGACCTCGGTCTGCAGGTCCAACACCTGCTTGACCCCTTCCAGGTTGAGGCCCCGGCTGGTGAGGGTCTGAATCAGGGTCAGCCGCTCGATGTCTTCCTGGCTGTACCGCCTGGTCCCCCCGGCGTCCGGTAGGGGTCGATCAGCCCTTTGCGCTCGTAGATCCGCAGGGTTTGTGGGTGCATGCCGGCGAGTTCGGCTGCCACCGAGATCACAAAAACAGCAGCTGCTTTGCGGTCGCTCACGATGGGCCGATCACTGCGGAACCTTGAAGTGCGCCCGGGGATCTTCGGTCTCGATTTCGGCGAGTTGCTCGAGAAGCTTCTTTTCCTCGCGCGACACCTTGCGTGGCACCACGACCTCGGCCCGGGCATAGAGATCGCCCGCCGGCCCCTTTTCGGGCTTGACCCCGCGGCCCTTGACGCGAAAGACTTTGCCATTGGGTGTTCCCGAAGGGATCTTGATACTCACCGACCCCTCCAGGGTCGGCACCTCGACGGTGGTGCCGAGGGCTGCCTCGGTGAAGCTGATCGGGACCGTCACGTGGAGGTCGTTCCCGCGCCGGTCGAAGACCGGGTGCGGAGTGACATGCACTTTGAGCAGGAGGTCACCCGGAGGCCCGCCGTTGCGCCCGGGGTTCCCTTTGCCGGGGATGCGAATGGTGGCTCCGTCCTGGACGCCGGGCGGGATCCTGACCTTGATGTTGCGGGTCCTCACTTCGGTACCCCGGCCCCGGCATTGCACGCAGGGCGTCGGGATGATGCGACCGCTGCCGCCGCATTGAGGGCAGGTCTGGCTGAACGAGAAGACCCCCTGGTTCTGGGCCACGACTCCAGTCCCACTGCAGGTCGGGCAAACGTCAACGCTGGTACCGGGTTCGGCTCCGGCCCCGCCGCAACGCGAACAGGGGGCTTCGCCTCTTATCGAAATGGTGGTAGTGACACCGTTGACGGCGTCGTTGAAAGATTGGGTCAGCTCGGCTGAGACGTCGGCACCTCGCAGCGGGCCGCCGCGGCGCCGCCCGCCGCCGCCACCGAAACCGGAAAAGATGTCCCCCAATCCTCCGCCAAAGAGGTCCTCCATCCGGACCCGCTGTCCGGAGCCGAATGGATTCCCCTGCCCGTTGTCGAAGCCTCGATACGCTCCTGACTCGACCAGGCGGCGCAGTTCGTCGTATTCCTTCCGCTGCTCCCCGTCTGAGAGGACCGCGTAGGCTTCAGATACCTGCTTGAAGCGCTCTTCGGCAGCCGGGTCTCCGGCGTTGGCGTCGGGATGATATTTCTGCGCGAGCTTGCGGTAGGCGCGTTTTATCTCTTCGGCCGGGGCCTCCTTGCCGACCCCCAGGACCTGGTAAAAGTCCTTGTCGACCCAATCCCTATTCATGGCCAATCCCTATTCATGGCCAATCCCTATTCATTTGACCCGGCCGAGCCTGGCTCGTTATCAGGATCGGCCGGCCCGGGAGCCACGGCCACCAGGGCCGCCCGCAGCACCTTGCCGCGGAGTTTGTATCCACGGCGAAAGTCCTGGGTCACTCTCAGCGTCCCGGTTCCTTCCCCGGTGGTCACCACGGCCTCGTGCACCGTCGGATCGAATGGGGCGTCCCAGGTCTCGATCGGCTCCAGACCCTCTTTGGACAGGACGTTGGCCAACAGGTCGTAGGTGTTGCGAACGCCCACCAACAGGTTTTCCTCGGTCTCGGTCTTGGGTTCGATGGACAGTGCCGCCTCGAAGCTGTCGAGAACCGGCAACAACTCCCTGACCACCCGCTCGGAGGCACGTTCGACCATGGCCGCCATCTCGCGCTGGGTCCGTTTGCGGTAGTTCTCGAAATCCGCCGCGACCCGGCGGAGGTCGTCGAGATACCTGTCCGCATCCATGCGCGTTTCGGCCAGCGCCTTCAGGACGACTGGAAGCGCCTCGGAGATGTCTTCGGGAAGGTCGAGGCCGAGGGCCTCGGCGGTAACCGCCTCGACCGCCGGTTCGCCTTCTACCGGCTCGGCTTCGACGATCTCGATGGTTGGTAAATCGGGGTCTGGCGCTGGTCTCATTCCTTCGAGGTCCCCATTTCGATCCCGCCGCCGCATTTGGCGTCTGGCGTCTGGCGTCTGGCGTCTTGGCAGGGGCGCATCAAGCGCTCTCGTCCTCGTCAACGATCTCCGCCTCGACGACGTCGTCGTCGGATCCATCGCCGGCTGCACCACTAGCCGCCGACTGCTGCTGGCTCGCCTCCTGGTACATCCGGCTGAAAGCCCCCTGGCTGATCGTCACCAGCGAGTCGATCTTGGCCCGGAGACTGGCGGCG